>LDXN01000020.1 GCA_001443445.1 Candidatus Dadabacteria bacterium CSP1-2
TATTGTGGCGTTTCTGTATCTCAGGCCAGGCCTTTGTCTGAATTTCAGTGGGCGCATCAAACGCCTTTCTAAACCAGTTGGCAACAGACGGATGGAAGTTATCTAAAGCCATAATAGATAGTTTAACTTAAACTACGGTCAAAAATTGCATTTAAATCTTAAATTATAAATTTCAGCCTAGGTTTCAAAAGCACACAGTAAATCAAGATTGTTGATATTGATTTTTCTTTTTATTGCCTTCTTTTCTGGTTTCTTTTCCTTAGGCTTTAGTTTTGAAGCGTATTCGTATGACTTTTCGCACCAGGCTTTAAGAGTAGTAACATTCGTCAATAATTTTTCTGGGACCACCATATACTCGCGCATTTTTCTCCCAGGCATCGGCTCAAAAATTTTAGCGTTGTATTGTCTAACAAAGTTTTCTCGTTCTTCCTCATCGAGTCTTAGAACAATCCTATCGTTGTGAAGCCCCATGAACATATTTCCGTTTATAAATCCAATGGGACATCCAAACATCTTTTTTTATGTCTTTTGCTGGCGGATGTCTTTATTTTTTCCATTGTTCAATGGGAGGGTTGTGTCTAATTGAAGTTAAGAAGTTACTTTGCGGATTAAATTTCCATCTTTATCTCTAGCTATGATTGTAACCTCTTCTTTTAGTACGAACTTCTCTGTTTTTTTGATGAAGGCTTGGTTTAGGCATTTCAGTAGGTAGTTATCCGGTGTTGAATCAACTGATACTTGAATGTGACCGATCTCTTCAAAGCTAGCGATTTTATTGGCGCCGCTTGATAACCTTGTTTCAAGCGGGGAAACAAAATAGCCCTTCTCAGCTCCTGTATCTTCAATTCGGTAGGCTAGAGCGCCTGCTTCTTCAGGAATGATGTTTCTCGTTGTTTTACGCCGGACCTCCACTAGAACCATCTTGCGGTTTCCAGAAGTGTAACCAATTATCTCTATGTTCCAACTATAGCCTGATTTCCCTTCTACTTTTCCTGAGGTTGGTTCAATAAACTCGAGTCCGAAAAATTCACGATGCTGGGAAATAATGGCTCGTACAGCGTCTTCATAGCTTTTCCATGTTTGTGGTTTATTTGAATTCATATGTTTCTCTTCATAGTTATTTTATACTACGTCCATGTCTCTGACAAAACCTCCGCCTGCTTCAGCACAAGGTCAATCGCCTTTTGCTCCAGATCGGGCGGATACTTGTATTTCCGTAGGATGCGCTTGACCAGAAGCCTCTCAATGAAGCGTTACTAGGATTATGATAAACTGAATTATAGTGTGCATAGTGTATTTAAGCTCAATAGCGATTTCTCTCCAATCGTCTTGTTTTAAACCTTCTCTCAATAGATGTAATACCTCATAATAGGGCGGGTTTCAGAGCGGCGCACACACTCTACGAAGCCTGTGGTTTTGAAAGTGTTTGCAAGACCGGTCCAGGCAAAAACTTCGGGTATTCGTCCTTTCTTTGGTTCAATTGGATAACCCTCTAGAACTTTCCCTCCCTTTTCTTTTACATATTCGATACAAGCCGAGAGCAGTTTAACACTAACCCCTTTATTTCTATAACACTTATCAATAAAAAAGCAGACGACTGACCATGCAGGGGTATCATCAATGCGTTTGAGTACCCCAGATTGTTCTAAAGAGGGAAATCTTTCACGGGGTGCAACTGAACACCATCCAACCGGTTTACCATCTGAATAAGCGAGAAGGCCTGGAATCTCTCCTGAATTTACGATGTTCCTCATCGCTCCCTTGTTTTTTTTACCCTTACTCTTCTCGAACTCAGAGCGTTTGAGTCTCCACCACATGCACCAGCAGCCACCACTGGCCCCTTTTTCGCCAAATAGTGTCTCAAAATCGTCCCAATTTTTTCTAGTCAGTGGTTTGAATTTGAGTTCTGTAATTGCCTTATGTGCCATTAGAATCAAATTATAATAGAAGTAGTTTTATGGTTGGATATTGTTGAAAATAAACAATAGAGATGATTCTATCCTTTAACTTTACGGGAAAAGTGTTATTAATATGCCAACACTAGACTTGAACATACTCAATGGTTGAACTGGGTTCAGGAATTGAAATCCCTTCCTCACGCATAGATTCAAGGTGCAATTCGATAGCTTCTCGAATCAATTCTAGTACTTCCTCTTTTGTTGTTGCTATAGCGACACAACCGGGTAAATCGGGCACGTAGGCACCGTAACTATTTTGACCACTTTCTATAATGACAACGTATTGCATTATATTTCCTAGTTTATTTCTTTAGTCCAGCCTGTTTTAAAATGCTATTAAGTGTGCCGGGTGGCACATCTAGATTAGGCTGACCGGCAACGGTTACAGTCCCTGGCTTTTTCGGATGCTTGAACTGTCGGTGACTACCCTTTGTTCTCACTAGATTCCACCCATCCTGCTCAAGCATTTTAATAACCTCTTTAACCTTCACCTGCTATAATCATAGCACTTCGATTTATAGCGTCAACAATGAAGTAGACCTAGAATCATGCTAAACTGAATTATTAAGTGTGCATAGTGTATTTAAACTCAATAGCAATTTCTCTCCAACAGGCGATCAGCCTAAGGCTATAAAGAAGCTTACTGAAGGGGTGCTTCGAGATCTAAAGCACCAGGTGCTCCTTGGGGTTACTGGAAGCGGAAAGACATTTACTATTGCTCATGTAATTGCAAATGTAGGACGCCCAACCCTGGTCATCTCTCATAATAAAACACTGGCTGCTCAACTCTATGGAGAGCTCAGGGAGCTTTTTCCTGATAACACAGTCCATTATTTTGTAAGCTATTACGATTACTACCAACCAGAGGCGTATATTCCCGCAACAGATACATATATCGAGAAAGACGCACAAATCAATGAACATATAGATAGACTCCGCCACGCTGCCACCTCTTCTCTATTTGAAAGAAGGGATGTAATTATAGTAGCAAGCGTTTCGTGCATATACGGTATAGGAGCCCCTCAGGATTACTATGGACTACTTACTATCGTTGAAGAAGGAATGAGGCTAGACAGGGATGAGCTTCTTAAGAAGCTTGCAGAGGTTCAATATGAAAGGACCAATCTTGATCTTTATCGAAGCAGCTTTCGAGTAAAGGGAAATATAGTTGAGGTCTTCCCTTCACATCAAGAAATAATCGCTTTAAGAATAGAGTTTATAGGCGATTATGTGGATTCAATAAAAGAGATTGATCCCATAAAGGGAAAGTCTCTTAGAACAGTTCATAAAGCGGCAATATTTCCGGGGACACATTATGTTGCGCCTCGTGGAAGGCTTCTTCAAACTATCGAAGATATTAAGGAGGAATTGAAAGAGAGGATAGAGTATTTTGAATCCCGCGGAATGTTACTTGAGAGAAAGAGAATCGAAGAGAAGACCAATTACGATCTGGAGCTTCTTTCAACAATGGGTTTCTGCCCAGGAATTGAGAACTACTCACGACACCTCTCAGGAAGAAAACCAGGAGAGCCACCCTGGACACTCCTTGATTACTTTCCTAAGGACTGCTTAATGATCATTGATGAGAGTCATCAAATGGTGCCTCAGCTTCGCGGAATGTATGAAGGGGATAGAAGCAGAAAACTCACCCTTGTTGAGCACGGTTTTAGGCTCCCTTCCGCGCTTGATAATCGTCCGCTCAATTTCTCTGAGTTTGAAGAAAGGGTTAATCAGGTGATATTCGTCTCTGCTACTCCGGGTCCTTATGAACTTGAAAAGGTAGGTAAGAAGGTAGCTGAACAGATAATACGTCCAACAGGGCTTGCGGACCCTGAGATCGAGGTAAGACCTGCTGACAATCAAGTTGATGATCTCCTTGAAGAGATAAGAAAAAGGGTAAGTATAGGTGATAGAGTTCTTATAACAACACTTACAAAGCGAATGGCTGAGGATCTAACAGAGTATTATAGGGATTTGGGTGTTAGGGTTCGGTATCTCCATTCTGATATTGATACTCTAGAGAGAATTGCGATTGTAAGGGACCTAAGGCTTGGAAAATTTGATGTTCTTATTGGAATAAACCTCCTACGAGAAGGGCTTGATATCCCAGAGGTATCACTCGTTGCTATTCTTGATGCGGATAAAGAGGGGTATCTCCGCTCTAACACATCACTGATTCAGATCTTTGGACGCGCTGCAAGAAACATCCGTGGGAAGGTCATCCTCTATGCCGATAGGATTACCTCTTCAATGGCAAAGGCGATTTCTGAAACTACGAGGAGGAGGAACATTCAAGAGGAATATAATAAGAAAAAAGGAATAACTCCGAAGAGCATTGAAAAGGGAGTGAGTGATATACTATCAACGATATATGAGGCGGATTATTTTACAGTTCCAACGGTTGAAGAGGGTGATGTAGATATATTTGAGGTTTCTCCTGAAAAGATCTCTGGCGTGGTTCAAAACCTTACAAAGGAGATGAAGGAAGCTGCAAAGAAGCTTGAGTTTGAACGCGCAGCAGAAGTGAGGGATAAAATTAAGAGACTCCGTGAGCTTGAACTTAGATACCTGGAAGGAATTAAATAAAAAGGCCACCAGAGTTGAGTCATCCAAAGGTCTACTTTCTATGGAACTTCTAGCTGCCTTCAGTATGATGATAAAATAGTTGAAACTATAAGTTTAGTTACTCAATGTAGTATCTGCTGAAGAATTGGGAGATTTAAAAGCGCTTATTTTAATATTATGATATAGAATCAAGGGCGATGATCTAAGCATCTAAGCAAACATAAGGATGAGAAAAATGCCAAAGAAAAAAGCCACAAAGGTAAAGCCTATCCCGAAGGGTATGCGCACAGTAACACCACATTTAATTTGCAAAGAGGCGGCTAACGCCATTGAATTCTATAAGAAGGATTTTAGCGTAGTGGAAATGTTTAGAATGCTAACTCCGGATGGGGAGAGGCTTCTACATGCCGAGATACGCGTTGGTGATTCAGTAGTTATGCTGGTTGACGAATCCCCAGAATGGGGAGCATTAGGACCTACCAGCCTTAAAGGCACACCAATCGCATTTTACCTATATGTAAAGAACGTAGATGCCTTTGTTGCCCGTGCTGTTAAGGCTGGCGCAAAAGTCGTAATGTGCCCGTGGCAGATATGTTCTGGGGCGACCGATATGGCAAGTTAGAAGACCCTTTTGGCCATATGTGGGAGGTCGCCACACATATTCGTGACGTAAAACCTAAGGAAATGGAACGCGCAGCCAAGGAGATGTTCAGTTCTAAGTGATATATTTCGAAACACGTTATATAGGCTGCCTATCAGATAGGTACAAATATTCATTTCAGGCCGTTATAGTACAATAATCTAAGAAGATCGGATAGTTCTAGCTATAATATAAAGTATATTATGATATTGATTGTAGTAAAGATGATTATAATATATTTAAGTTCATAAACAGCTTTAGAAATCCTTTCAAATAATACATAGTTATAAAAATTATCTCTTTATTAATGTCAGATAAGTTTTATTACAACTCAAATATCGCCACGAGTCGGGTTCATACTATAGAATACAAGTCATACATGACTTTAGAGCGATGTAATTTTTTGATATGTCGAAGATAAAAAAGGGAAATCTACATATCGGGACCTCAGGTTGGATCTACGGCGATTGGGATGGCATCTTCTACCCAGAAAATTTACCGTCTAAGGATAAGCTTAAATACTTTTCCAGTCACTTTAAGACCACAGAAATAAACTACTCTTTTTATCACTTGCCAAGACCTAAAACTTATGAAAATTGGTATAATCAAACGCCTCAGGGTTTTATATTCGCAGTTAAGGCTAGTCGGTTTATTACCCATATAAAGCGGCTCGAAGGCGTAAAAGATGCTTGGGAAGGATTTTTAGAAAATACCTTACATCTTAAGGAAAAATTAGGACCGATCCTATTTCAGTTCCCTCCGAGTTTTAAAGCCGACGACGAGAATATTAAAAGGTTAAAAGGATTTTTAAAGCTCATAAGTTCAACAAATATAAGATTCGCTTTTGAGTTCCGCAACAAGAGTTGGGGTGATGAAGCAATTTATAATATCCTAAAGCGATTTAATATAGCCTGGGTTATTGCCGATTCGCCTAAGTATCCAAAGGCTGAGGCTGTTACCGCCAATTTCATTTATATCCGAATGCATGGCTCCACAACCCTCTTTAGTTCTAAATACACCTATGAAGAGGTAAAGACTCTGGCTCAAAAGATACAAACGTGGTTGAAAAAGGGCTTTGATGTCTATGTTTATTTTAATAACGATTTTCAAGGATTTGCAGTACAAAACGCCAAAGAACTTTTGGAGTTAGTTGGGACCTAGCAATTGTGAGGATCATATAGCAGGGAAGCTGGGATTATAACTACTTCAGATATGCATACCGTAGGATCAGAGAGCAGTTTGTCCTACGATCACCTAAGAAAACAAGGAAGCTTCCATGCCTGCCGTCGGCTGAGCTTATGCTCATTACTAATCATAGTTCATAAGGAAAGCTTGAAGATATATCATCTTGCGTTAAAAGACATTGAAGAGAGGTATCAACAAGCTATGAGAAAAGTAGAATTTTGGCTAATCACTGTTAAAAAGATAAGACGAGATATGTGTATACGGTAGCCATCCTTGGAAAGTATAAATATCGACTACGCACCTCGTTGTTTAGCATCCTTTATTCCCTTAGCCTTCTCTAATAATTTTTTATTGTTGTCTATATAGATTCTGATAGCTTCTTCCACGACTTCAGATGATGATTTTTCTATATACCATGCCAGAGTCTCTAAATCGTCTATAACATCTTTGTCTATTGTAAAGCTCTTTCTACCCTTAACCTCTTTCTCGCTACTGGATTTACTTATCTTTTTCCCCATATCTCTAAAAATATCACCTAACCCCAACTGGGATTTTTTCTTAGATATCATTTCCCCCTCCTCTTTACTCTTTTTATAAATTCATCAATAAATTCTTTGAAAGCAGTACCTGCTAAACTATCAGGCCTATATAACCATATGGGCTTTTTAGCTTGAATAGCTTCTTCTACTTTAATAGTTCTAGGTAATTTGGTATTAAAAAGAAGCTTAGAGAATTTGTTCTTAATAACGTTTAGGGATTCCCTAGCCACTATTGTGCGGTCTAATTGATTAACAACAATACCAAGAATCTCGAGCCTAGGATTTAGTCCCTCTTCTTGAACCCCTTCTACTATCTCCATTAAATCTCTGAGACCTAGTAAGCTATAGTAGTAGGGTAACGATGGTATCAATACATAATCCGAAGCAGTAAGTGCATTAACAGTAAAAACCCCGAGTGAAGGGGGACAGTCTATTATGACAAAATCCCACTTATCTTTCTTATTGGTTTCCATAGAGAGCGCATTCCTTAGTTTTGTATAACTCTTAAATGAGATCTGGAATTCAACTTTAGAAAGATGAATGTTGCTAGTGACCAAACTAATAGAATTGTTTTCAATACCACTGACTATGATTTCACTGCTAAGCTTTGGCTTATCAGAGAATATCTCCATTGCGTTGCAATTCTCTTGTCTGTCAAAGGTAGCGGAAAGGTTGCCTTGAGGGTCCATATCTATAAGAAGAACTTTGTGCTTGAATTCATAAAGCCCCCAACCTAAGTGATAGGCTACAGTTGATTTCCCCACACCGCCTTTTTGGTTGCATATAGATATTACCTTCATAGTATCATATTATTGTACGATAATATTATCATACTATATTATTCATATATTTTCAGCCCTAATAGTAAAATATTAATTTAATCTAAAGAAAATCTCAGTATATCATAATTAAATACACAATATATGCTCATAATCAGTTATTTGCCTAAGATGTTTAAATCTACTTGTATCTATGTCATATATGTGTAAAAATATGTCTAAGTTACAGTTCATGGTACTCAGTGCTAGTTTGTCAATTATATTACATTATGTACATAATATAGAGAAACTAATTGATACACCTTAGATATTACATTACTAATAAAGGGTAATATACTGTCAATACTGTATTATAGCGATGTATTTTGCAATAGTACATTAATAATCCTACAATACCAGGCAGATGTAATATATATTTCATACATAATATTATTATAACTCTGTAATACTTTCTTATTCCATTATTTATTATGCTGGTTTCAAAACAATTGTTCAAATATTTTTATTAATGATAAGATTAGGTATTAAGCCAACTATTATCGTAATGGTCTATACCTTAACTTCTAATTACCTTAAGCTTCTATAGTTACGTGACTATGATAGATAAACTTTCAATATAAGTTCGCTTCTTTAAATAAGAGCACTTTGCCAACTTTTACCTATGCATAAGTTACGTTTTACTTAGGACTCACCTACGTCTATCTAATGTAATGTGTTATCACATATTCAAAACAGTAAATATGGGGATTGCCCAATTTAAATGTTTCAAGTATTTTTTAGAAGCAGATGATTAAGCGACCGGCTCAATATCAATTTAATTCGTATATTGCCATCGGACGAGAATTATCAATAATTAATATATGTAAGCCTTAATGTCTATTCGAGTAGAAGTGTATATATTGAGGTTAAATTATAATAAATACTACAATCAGATGATATGATGATAGGATCATAACATGATACGGTAATCATACTATCAGATTCAGTATGATAGATTTCTGTTTATAAGCCGTTGTTGAACTTTTAGAGTAAATACATTCCCGGGTTACAAATTCTTAGCACATAATACGAATAACATATAAAAAGCTTGAAAATTTGATTGCTCTATAAATTAGATACTTTTCGTAATAGTAGATTTGATTAAGCTATAATTAACTTAGTTCTATTCTGTGTATATAAGACATAATAAATAGGAAGTTGCAATCAATATCTAAGGAAAGACATTAAATACTTTAACAAACGTTATAGTATTATTAGTAATACATTATAACTAGCAGTAATCATAGTGTATTATCTCTAAATTGTCATATCTAGGCTATACTTCAATGAGTCAAGTCTAACTTAGCATTAAACCATCAATCTCCAAAATATCCTTTAGGATCTGCATAAGGTGACTAAGCTCTAGTCTACGATATAACTTAACTCCAGTTTAAAATCAAATCATACTTTAATCAGTAAGAATTTGCTAATATAAAAAAATAATCGGATCTTTATAGATAATATACGATAAAACAGACTTCTACAGCATAAGTAAGCATTAAGTAATGCCATTAAGTCGTCAGAAAAGCATATTTCCTCATCAACCTCAATCAAACTAAAAGAAAGGTTCCGAAATCCTCCTCTCAGAATATTCCTTTAAATGAATTGTTAAAGCACACGAGATTGTGTTATACATACCAAACGCCCCCCTTTTTGTTGATCGCTAGCCTGCGTGTTTAAAACGTAAAATAGTGCCTGCATCAGTATTAGGCCCGAAATCAGATCAGTACTTTGTTCCTTTCCATTCATCTGCCCCACCAACACAAATCTATTTAACCCGTTTTACTTAGTACCAATTCATCAATCCACATCTTAAAGACAGTAAAACGATTAAAAAATCCAAAGGTTGTAATTCTTCCTTTGCAAAGCTCAGCCTCCGTATCGGCAGTCCACCAACTCTTCAATTCTCTTCGATTGTTATCACGTGATATACCCTTCTCGGATATGCTCTAATAGCTACCTAATGAAACACATTAGCCACGACCTTATCCTCATGCTTTTTGGTTTACTGAATATTATTGAATCGTCAGAACGGGGCTACCCCCTACCCTCTTTTAGAACGCTCTTCAAACACTAGTAAAGATAAAAATCCAAGCACTTTATTTATAGATATACCACACTCAAGCTATTCTTTATTTAAAAGTTTATTTTGTCTTATGAGATCATTCTTAAATGGAGTCTTAGGTAAGTAACCATTTAATATCAAATATATTCATAAGTATAGCTTTAGTAGCTGAGGACAGTTTTTATATTCGTTTAAAGTTTTCTGTTGATTTTTATTGCTATGACATGATATCAAACACTTATAACAGAGGGCGAGATTAATATTTAAAGAAGAATATCTTAAATAATAAAGAGGGGCGAAAAATGGGGTTTCTTAGTAACTCACAGCTTAAACAGTTTAGTTGCGGTGATGTTATTCCAGGAAGTAGTGGAATGCTTACACTTGCCTTTGGTCCTGCCAGCGATGCGTTAAGTAGAGCTCCCGCTGGCAACGCTGCGTATCCCTTTTGGTTCGGTTGGTATCACCGCAAAAAAGGACAGGAGTTAAAACGGTGAAAAAACACAGAAACTTATGTTGCTTACTATGTTACTAAAGGAAAGTTTAAGATCTTAAGTGAAGATCAGACAAAAGAGATTGGAACCGGAGACTGGGTTGGTTTTCCACCTAAGACAGAGTACGAAGTCATGGCTACAGCCGATGATTCAGAGCTCGTGTGGGTATATGTCCCGCCGAAGGCAGGATAATTTCTTCTAATCGACCTTCTATAGAATTTTATAAAATCCTCTTTTTTCATTTAGGATTAAGTATAAAAGAGGGATGACTTAATATTTCTTCATCAATGTAAAGCTGATAATCCCTAACACACATTCTAGGAATGCTCTAACTATAAGGAACCTTTTCTACACCAATGATTACTTTACACCCGTGAGCTAAGTGATATAATCAAAACTGTCTATCACTAATTATTTATGACTAACTAATTAAAAATCTATAGGAGGAAAATAAAGTGCCTCTCGATTTTGAATTCACAGAAGAACAAAATATGTTTAGGGATACGGCAAGGGATTTCGGAAAAAACGAAATCGAACCGCTTATAGAGGAATGTGAGAAAGAAGAGGAATTCCCAAAGGAACTTTTCCCCAAACTGGGTGAGATGGGGTTTTTAGGAATAGTATTTCCCGAAGAATACGGAGGAGTAGGACTAGATAAGGTAACTGATTGTATCTTCGCCGAAGAAATGGGGAAGATAAACGCAGGAATAGCTATGTGTATTAATGCTCATACAAGCTTAGCTCTTTTCCCTACTTATAAGTTTGGAACAGAAGAACAAAAACAAAAATACCTTGTTCCAGGTATTGCTGGACAGAAAATAGGAGCCCTAGGGCTTACTGAACCTAATGCTGGTTCTGATGCTCGTAGCATTCGCACCCAGGCTGTTAAGGAGGGCAATAAGTACATACTTAATGGAACCAAGACCTGGATTACAAATGGCTGTATGGCTGACTTTACAGTCGTTGCTGCTTATACAGATAAAAGCAAGAAGGGTGAAGGTATTAGTCTATTTATAGTTGAAAAGGGTTTCCCCGGCTTTAAAGTAAGCGGCAAAATACATAAGCTGGGTCATAAAGCAGCAGACACAGGAGAGCTCGTTTTTGAAAACTGTGAGGTGCCTGAGGAAAACCTTTTAGTTGGAGAGGGAGGATTTGAGCGTGCTATGGCAACCCTTCTTGGGGCAAGGATTACCCATGCAGCGAAATCTGTTGGCATGGCTCAAGCTGCTTTTGAGTACGCCCTTCAATATTCGAAGGACAGAGAAGCATTCGGAAGACCTATATCTAAATTTCAAGCTATAAGTTTTAAGCTAGCTGATATGGCGGTAAAGATAGAAACCGCTAGGCTAATGGTTTATAAGGCTGCGTGGCTTTATAGCCAAGGAAAGCGATGTGTAAAAGAGGCTTCTATGGCTAAGCTTTACGCTGCCGAGGTAGTTCAGTGGGTTGCCATTGAGGCTGTCCAGATTCTCGGCGGATATGGGTATGGGGTTGAGTACCCTGTAGAAAGATACTATAGGGATGCAAAGCTTGCTTCCCTCACTGAAGGTACATCTGAAATTCAACATATCATAATAGCACGCGAACTAGGAATTTAGACGAATAGTATTTTAATTTCATTGTAGTCTTCCATTGTAACTTTTCATTAATTTGTTATTAACATACTCAAGAAGCAGGCTTTCATTATTCTCAATTTATGGTAAATTCTTGTACCAATTTCAAAAAGGGGGAGCAAAATGGCAAGTTCAATCCCAGGCATTGAAGATGCACGTGAAATTCTAAAGAAACATAAAATCGTAATTGCAGGCATAGGAGAAACAGAACAGGGTAAAATTCCTAATAAAAGCTCTTTCCAGTTCCTTTCCGAGGCTTCTAAGCTAGCAATAGAAGACGCCGGTATTAAAAAAGACGATGTAGACGGTTTAGTAACCGCATTTTCACTCGTGGAACAAACATTCATGCATTGCACTACTTTTGCTGACTACTTTGGTCTTAGACCTAGGTACTTTTCATCCGTTGCGATAGGCGGGGCTACCGCTGTCTGGATGGTAGCCGAAGCTGCTATGGCTATTGCAGCTGGACAAGCCGAAGTAGTACTTTGTGTTAGAGGAGATAACACACTTTCTGGAATTTCCTCTTCCGGTATGGTTGCACTCATTAGAGAGATGTGTCATGCGGAATTTGAGTTTCCTTATGGCTTAACTACACCGGGTGGGTATGCGCTTGCGGCTCAGAGGTATTTCCATGAATACAATGCAAGGCAGGAGCATCTCGCTGCCGTGGCCGTTACGATGAGAAAGCATGCTAGTCTTAAACCAAATGCTATGAATAAAGAACCTCTTACAATAGATGAGGTTGTAAACTCTCGTATTATCGCTGCTCCGCTTCATAAGTACGACTGCTCAATAATTTCCGACGGTGGCGCTGCCTTTATCGTTACAACAGAAAAAAAAGCCAAGGCGTTAGGAATTAAGAAACCGCTTGTTTATCTTTGGGGTATGGGAGAGGGATATTCACATCAATACTTTACCAGTCTTGCTGACTTAAATCAGATCTATAATGCTATCGGCAGCTCTGGCGAGAGGGCTTTTAAAACGGCTGGAGTAGGACCTAAGGATGTAGATGTTGCGTTTCTCTATGACTGCTTTACCATTACAGTCCTCTTAGAATTAGAGGGACTTGGATTTGTACCAAAGGGGGAAGCGGGTCCTTTTGCTTTAGAGGGTCGTTTAGAGATCGGTAAGGATCTTCCTCTTAATACTCACGGAGGGCTTCTTTCACAGGCTCATCTTGGGGCTATGCACCATGTTGTCGAAGCAACCACGCAGTTAAGGGGAGAAGCGGGTCCTAGACAGGTAAAGGATGCTGAAGTAGCCTTAGTGCATGGAAATGGCGGAATCGTTTCTGCACATAGTACAATCGTCTTAGGAAAAGAACCTATTTCGTAATAAAAAGAAATCATTCTCACAGAAGATAGATAAATTACTTAGAATAATTTACGAAGTTTTCTTTCTGTAGACTCTGTGGCTAAATACCTAGGAAAGGAGATTATAAAAAATGTCTGAAAAAGCTAGTACTAAAAGTGGCGGTTATGAAAAGCCTCTGCCAGAATTTCGTCCGGAGACCAAGCCTTATTGGGACGCTTGCAAAAAGCATGAGTTCTCTTTACCAAGGTGTAAGAAATGTGGCAAGGTTTTCTTTTATCCACGTGCACTTTGCCCAGTTTGTATGTCTCAGGATTTGGAATTGATAAAAGCAAGCGGTAAAGCAAAGGTTTGGACATTTGCTATTCATCATATGGGTCCTACCCCAGCTTATAAGGGGGAGCCTCCGTATGTAGTTGCCATTGTAGAAACTCAGGAAGGGGTAAAGATGATGACCAATATAGTAGGCTGCAAACCTGAGGATGTTCGTATCGGGATGGCTGTGGAAGTAGTGTTTGATGATGTTACCCCAGAGGTAACATTGCCTAAGTTTAAACCCATAGGTAAATGATGACTTTACTCTTATTTCGTGACTTGTGTTTCCATGTACGATTCACGACACACGAATTGCGATTCACAAAATACTAGTTTAAGGAGCAAAATAAATGGCTCAGGAAATGGCTCGACTTTTTTATGAGGATTTAAACATTGGCGATCAGGACCAGAGCACTGGCAGAACGATTACAGAAACTGATGTTGTGAGTTTTGCTGGTCTCTCAGGCGACTTTAACAACATGCATATTGATGAAGAGTTTGCTAAAAAAACTGTCTTCGGAACCAGAGTAGCACACGGTCTTTGTGTTCTTTCAATTGCGTCTGGTCTTTGGTTCACCATGCAAAGATTAGCTACAATCGCTTTTATGGGGCTTGAGGACTGGCGTTTCTCTAAGGCAGTAAAGTTTGACGATACTATTCGAATAACGCGAAACCTTGTTGAAAAAAGAGAGCACAAACGCCCCAACATGGGATTCCTCATCTTTGAGGTTAAAGTTCACAACCAGGCTGATGAGGTTGTACAGGAAGGTAAATGGGTGATTTTGGTTCAGAGAAAAGGATCCTAGCCTTTTTATAGACAGTATATTTAGTTATGATGCAGTCCAGCATAGCTAAAAATTGATATAACTATAGGGCATTTTAACTAAACTAACTACCTATACTATATACTGTGTATTTTTTCATAAGGCTCTAGAGAGATTTTCCTGTAGGATTTTTATTTATTAAATTTTGTGCTTAGTAATTACCCATACATATGGCGTACTAACCACTTTTATCTTCTTTTTTGAATCAACCGCTTCCACCCGTTTATAAAAATTTAACTGTAATTACAGTAACATAAGATGATTCAACTGTATTGAAGCAAATAAGTTTATTAATAGAATAACAAACTCTCTTGACATGGATATGTAAAGTGTGCTAAATGCTATTGCAGTATGGTTAAAGCGGTAGTTTTAGTGGATTGGTGGTATGTCAATTACAGGTGGGAATCTACACACCAGTGTAGAGGAACAGTTTAAGAAGGATAAAATACCACATAAAAGGAGGTACGGAGAGAGATGGTTCCAGTAGAAGCGTTACTTGGTCTTGTTTTGTTAATGGTTGGTTTTGTGTTCTTTGGTAATGGGGTAACCCTGCTTGGAAAGACTGGGGCAAAAGAAATAGGCGTCTTAAACCTTGCAGTGGCGGTAATGATTTCTATAGCAGCATGGAAGCTTCATACACTTGGGCTAACTGCTGCTACGGCCTTGATTTTAGTATTTGCCCTGATTTACTTTATGGTGGGCGGTATCTTTTGCCTTGGTTATGATGCTAAGGGGCTTGGCTGGTATTGTTTATTCGGCTTTGTTGTATTTCTTTGGTACGCCTACCACTTCTTTGCATTAGCTGCAGCAGTGCCTGCTATAGCTGGTGTTAAATGGTTCGGTGTTTTCTGTTTAGCTTGGGCATTGCTTGTTATACTGGCATTTCTTGCTCTTGCTTTGGGAAAACCAATAGCATCTACAGTAGGATGGCTTTTTATTGTTGAGTCTATTCTGACACTTCTAATCCCTGGGATGATACTTCTTACAGACAAGTGGAACCCGCTAGGTGGCGTACCTGGCTAAGAAAGGGAAATTCTTCGTAAGGCATATGGAAGGTTCGGATCATAGTATGGTCCCTACCTTCCATTCTATTCTAGTTCTAGTGGATTTCGCACCATACCCAAGGGCTTTTTTATCTAAGGGTCAATTTATAAAAACATAGTGGTCTTATAATTAAGAAAAGCAGCTTTGTACTCCTCCACAATAAGTTTACGTACCTCTACCACTCGGGCTGTGCCTAAAAAGAATACGGAAGGGAAGCTTTAAAAGAAAAGCTATAATAGATGGACGAAGAAAGATCGAGATAAAAAGCCATAGGTCACTCGGGCGAAGGTATATTTTAGAATCCCATACACCCATTTGACCCCTCAGTATAACAAACTCTTTCTCCACGACTGCATCCTTTATTGTTATTTCAAAATCACCCGCAGGGCTGACAACCTTCAAAAGGCATCCCTCCTCTTTTATACATGTAAAGGCTCTTACAAAACTAACTATCTCTGATCAGGAATGCAAATTTGTGCCGAGCTACAAGGATCTGTAAGTCAGTAAAAAGTGCTTAAAGGGAGGATTTGGTTAGCAATGATCTAATTAATTTAGACAACTAGACAACATTAATAAATCGTACCAAATGAAATAAAATAGTTACTAATTAAGATTAAGCCTAAGCACCTTTGATACTAAGAAGAAGTTTTTATATTCTTTTTTCATACACAAATCACAACGTTATAAACCTAATGCCTAGGCTTACCTAGGTCTATAGGTTTTTATTCTTGAATGATTAGTTACCTATAAAAAACTCCCTAATGTGTACAACACCCACTATCCCCATAGGGAGTATCAATTAAACTACTTGATGTATTACCTAACTCACAGCTAAGCAGGGCTGTCTTAGACTTAGACAGCCCTGCTCTCTTTCTCTTATAACACTCTCACTCTTAACCCTGGCTATACTGTGGGAGTAGGAAGCGATGGCGCATGTTGTACTTAAAAGGTGTGGCATAGAGGAGCATACCAAAATCTTTATCCGGATCCCTTGTGATTGTCTTAGTCCATATCGTCTTTGCCGGAGGAATAATCAGATTGAATGTGAAGCTGATAAGACCGACCACCTCTACGTTACCAAGCTGTCCACCCATATAGTCGTATGGTGTTCCAGACATGTACCATGAGCGAATGTCATTGCTTGTCGCGGTGCGGATGCTCGCAGGATTCAACTGGAAGCGATGTCCGGTTCCAAATCCCGGTGGAAGCTCTGACGGAAGATAGGTAACCTCATGTATGCTTTTTATCACGTCTGGCTCCGTGGTAATACGATAATTCATCCGGCCCCAGTCGGTCTTTCCATAGAAGGTTGGTCTTGCTGCAACTGGCTTGTCGGAATAACGGCCATTAGCTGTATGGAGGAAATAACCACGGCGCTCCATTGCCATGTTAAAGTAGTTATTGTTTGTTCCATGCTCAAATGCAGCAATGTAAGCAGCTTTCTTCGGAAATCCAAACGGCTCTTTTCCTGCGAAAATCGGGGAGTCGTTTGAAAGATACATGTACGGATAATATCCAGCCTTGTATGTGTTGCCATCTGGCGAATTTACGGTAGCTGAGAAGGTTACTCCGAACTCCATGTACGGGCCAAGCATCGTGTTTCTGTGAATGACGTACCAGAATTCAATTACGTTATCCTGTATGTTTATTGGCTCAGGAGTAACATGCTTCATGTCGTTTATATCAGCACGGACAACATAAGCCATCCAGCGGCTGTCTGTATAAGTCAGGGGGACAATATCGTAGTCAAACACTGGGTCTGCCACGCCCTGGCTTATGATGTGGATTCTGTCTCTATCAAATGGAAGAGGGGGAACCTCTCCCTCGTCTAACCATGGATAACTATATTCATTTCCCTGTATACCCATTGGTAAATACCTCCTTATTGAATTTGAATTATTTACTTTCTCCTAACTCATAAAACAAATCTCTTATGATCCCTGGCTGATTGGGAACTGCTGACGGAGACCATACTTGTACGGAGTCGCAAACCCTCTGTAGGAAGCTGGGCGCTCGTATGTCTCTCTCCAAAGTATCTTAGGAACTGGGATTACGAGATCAAACACGAATGAAATACAACCAGTGACCTCAGTTATCTTCAGCTCAGTGCCCATATTATCAAATGGTGTACCCTGCATGAACCAGTTAATAGCCGCGCCGGAAGCCGTGCGGGTATGCTCGGGCTTAATTGCGAAGCGATGCCCCTTAATACCAAATGCTGGTGGAAGCTCTGAGGGTATATATGCTAGCTGCCACTCAGAACTCGAGACATCAGGCCTGGTAACAACCTTCATATTAAGCTTACCCCAGTCAACTTTGCCATAGAAGTATGGTGGGGTTACCGGCTTATCATCGAATTTACCGGTTGCGCTATGGAGCAGATACCCGTTACGGGACATTGCAAATCCGAAGAAATCCGTACCTTTTTCACCGCCGTGCGTGGTGATTCTGATATAGGACATCTTCTTCGGGAACCCAAGAACACGACCGGCGTCCACGGGGGCATCTCCGGTGAGGTACATGTATGGATAGTAACCGGCTTTCCAAACATTACCCTTGGGGTCCTTATAAGTAGCGGAGATTGTTACCCCGAACTCAAGGTATGGACCTAACATCGTATTTTTATGCTCGACGTACCAGAACTCGACCAGGTCTGCATTTTCTCCATCCCACACGTTAAGCGGTGGGTTGGGGCAGAGCCTTTTTCTGGTTGCCTCTGGAACCCTAACAACAAAAGCAGACCAGCGGCTGTCTGTATATGTAAGAGGGAGAACATCGATGTCCCAGAGCGGGTCGCTAGGGTTAGCGATGATCCAGGACTTTATGTCTCTCTCACATGGTGGTGGCGGGCAATCCTTACTGAGTTGCCAATACTTGCTTGGCACGTTAATATGTGTAGGCATATCAAAAACCTCCTTTCTTAATAGATTTTTTGTTGGATTGTTACCAATCCTGAGGAGAAACTAATCAAAGATTCGTTTGACTGAGGCTCACGAACATCTTAATTACGTTTCCTTAACCCCATCTTCTTTCTTTATATCAGAAATTACCTTAGCTTGTCAAGGGGTTTTTTTACAATAGGAAAAATATTTTAAGTAACAGGCTTAAATCCAAAGGAAAGAAATAGGAAATTACCCATTACACGGATATGTCGGATTTAAAAACTTGAAGTGCTAAGGTGGCAAAATCCCCTACCCTATGCTGAATAACCAGATTAGCATCCATATCATAGGGCGTAGGAGTAAGGTTTATAATAACTAGCTTCGCTCCGGCGCGAAGGGCAACGTCAGGCAGTATATTTGCAGGCGATACTTGCAAGGACGAGCCAATAACTAAAAAGAGATCAGCTTGACGAGTTAGCTCTAAAGACCTCTCCCACGGAACTCGAGGGAGTATCTCACCAAAAAAAACCGCATTTGGCTTAAGTACACCCCCACACTCTTTACAAAGAGGGGGGTTTTCCCCAGAGATTACCCTTTCCATAACCTCATCCATAAGGGATATTAAACTGCAATTAAGACATACTGCCTGTCTTAGTGAGCCATGAAGCTCGTAAACATTGCCGGAGCCTGCTTCTTGATGAAGCCCATCAACATTTTGCGTTATAACTCCCTTTAACAACTTGTTATCTTCAAGTTCAGCGAGTAAATAGTGTGCTGGATTAGGTTTAGCCGATCGGCGTATCGAATACATCTCGATAGCATAGGAATAATAGCGAGTTGGATCCTGATAAAAACCCTCAAGAGAAACTATTGATTGGTCCATCCTCTCCCAAAGCCCTGTGCCAGGTGAACGATAGTCTGGGATACCTGATTCTGTACTTATACCAGCGCCGGTTAAAGCTACTGCACTTGACGCAGATGAAACAATATCAATAAACTCTTTAGCCTTATCGGTTACTTCACTCATAAATATGGTTAGTTAGAATAATACAGGCTGTTTGAACTCAGGATTTTAGGCCAATTACTGTATTATTATGAAGCAGTAGTTGTATCGTCCTTTATCAAAGACAGGATATGGGCCTTCATCTCCGGGGTGACTTTCTCCACCTTGTGATCCCACATTATGTGCTGGGTAATCTTCATTAAGACTTCCCCTTCGTTATAACCGGTGAATTTCTTCTTGCAGTCCTCGTTCCCAAGCTCCTTGCAGGTTAGAATCTTCCTTGGCATGTTCTTATCTCCTTTCCGAATTTCCAAACGGCCTTAAACAAAACGCAAAGATAGAATACCCTTGTTATGACAATAGACAAGGGCAACGAAGGGGTTGTTACGGATAGACCACCATTATGTGCTGCGCAGTGGTGCGCGTAATATGGGCAGGAACGCGCCCAGGCGCGTTCCTACGAGGTCATTAAGGCAGGATAACTCAATCCGTTCTCTCAGGAAGCCCCATCATTTTGGAGATGGCGTTAATTTCTTCGAGCCTCTGGGGGGTCAGATGGGCTTCACCCTGAAGCATGTTTAACTGTTTTAGCATCTCCACTGCTTTTGGATCGCTGTGCATAGGATTGCCGTACTTGCCTCTAGAAAAGATCTTCTCAAAAGGTTTACGTTTTCTCTGTCCGCCAGTTAGTGGATCTTCCGCTGGGTACCCTATAGCCATGCCCCACACAAAACGGCAGTGGTCAGGCAAGCCAAAGACCTCAGATATCTTTGGTCCTACTCCTGCAAATGAGCAAACCCCGAGTCCGAGCGCAACCGCTGTCAACTGAGCCTGAGCCATTGCCATACCCGATTCACAAGACAGCATAAAATCCACTGCCTCAGTTGGAAAACTGGTAAGACGAGGTCTAGCTGATTTGTCAATAAACTCTGCGCTCCAGCCGTGGGATGGGTTAACTGCTCCTACGTGATAGAGTTCAATCAGGTGGTCTGCTATTTCCTTATACCAGGCATCCCTTTCTATAAACCAAATAAGGATGACTGGAGCCATGTCTATGATTGCCACATTGAAAGTAGAAACCACGGGTTTTAGTTTCTCCTTCGTTTCTTTATCAGTAAACACAATGGCCTGTACAGCATTCGCGTTTCCCATATGGGACGCAATCCGGGCTGCTTGCAGAACTGCTTCAAGTTTCTCCGGCTCTACTGGTTTCCACGGTTTAAAATACCTTACAGAACGCCTACTTCCTATAACATCAAAGAAATCTCTCCGTTCTATGTCTAACATACTTTATGCCCTCCTTTTTCATTTAAATTCTCGGCCCAAAACAAAATCTGTGAACTCCGATAAAACTGACTATGCTACAGAAAATATTTTTTGTCAAGCGGTTTTTACTCAATCACGATAGAGGACGAAACTTATACGATAAAATATCCTTTCCATCCTTACCCTTACGAATAGGTCCGACAGTAATCCCCATTTTCATATCGAGCTTTAGCTCTTCTGGTTTATCAGTCTCTATCTGCGCCATTACCCTAACGCCCTCTGGAAAATCAACTAGCCCCAATCCATATGGAACTGGGTAAGCAGGAAAGCTTCTTCTTACTATAGTGAATGAATGAAGAATACCGGTTGGACTAAGCGGAGAATCCTCCAGGTCATCTGAGAAACAGAAGGGACAGGCGTAGTATTTGGGAAATGTGTACTTTCTACATGACTTACAGCGGCCTGCGATAAGATGCGGATGAGGGGTTGTAGAAAACAATTCAGGCTTGTAGATTTCTGTCTGATCACTCGCTTTTTCTTTTTCACTCATCTTTCTCACTCCCCTTATGCTAGACACCAAGTATGCTTACTACACATGTGACCCCATCCATAGCCGGCTGGGCTCCGCCCATTGTTTCTATAATTCCTACCTTCGCGCCTTCTACCTGACGCTTTCCGGCTTCACCGCGAAGATGCCATACAATCTCTGCCGTTTGCAGCAGTCCAGTAGCTCCTACAGGATGTCCTCTTGAGAGAAGGCCCCCGCTTGGGTTGACGACTATATCTCCTCCAAGGGACGTTCTTTCTTCATCAATCAGTCTTGCTCCTGCTCCTTTTTCACAGAATCCAAGGGCCTCACAAACTATCATCTCAGCTATTGAAAAGGCATCGTGTATCTCGGCTACATCCATATCCTCAGGTCCTAATCCGGCCATCTCATATGCCATACCGGATGTCCTAGAGACGTTTTCAGAAGGGTCACAGGTTAGCTTAGTGGGACTGGTGTATTTCCCAGACTGCGCAACACAACCAAGAACTTTAATCGGTTTTTTAGTAGCAAGCTTATCTACTAGTTCCCCAGAACAAAGTACAGCCGCTGCTGAGGCATCTCCTACAGGACAGCACTGATCACGTGTCAGAGGATCAGCAATCATTGGAGACTTAAGCACCCCCTCTATAGTTGTCTCCTTTCTAAACTGGGCAATCGGGTTCAGAGCAGCATGCTTGCGGCTTTTAACCACTACTTTTGCCAGTTGCTCTGCCGTGACGCCATACTCTTCCATGTATCTTTTTGCCCTCATAGCATACAGAGAGGGCATACCCATTCCCATAAAAACCTCTATGTCGTCTTCCTCGAGAGGTAGCGGTCCGCCGGAGAGGATGCGGCTTAGGTTTTCTACCCCAAGAGCAAGTGCGACATCATATTGGCCATAAGCTATGGTTCTCCATGCCTCCCAGAATGCCAATGTGCCGCTTCCACACGCCCCTTCAACGTTCACGGTGGGTTGTCCAACCAACCCGATTTCTTTAAGTGTTCTCTGCCCAACACCCATTCCTTGATAGACGTGACCGCAGAAAGCTATTTCTATTTTTCTTGGATGAATGCCAGCATCCTTTATTGCGGCCCATGCCGCTTCACGCCCTAAAATGTGAGCGCCTTTCTCGGGGAATTTGCCACATGCAGTTGTTCCTACACCTAAAATGTATACGTCCTTCATGATTATTCTCCTTAATTGAACTACTTTTTATTTTAAACCACTTTTATCTTCAATTGCAATATATAATTTTTTCAAATAAAGTTTTATAAATTTTAGTTTTAGCAATAGCGGAAACCGAACTCCAAGCTTTTTAACTTCAGAGCCTATCAGAACACAAAATTAACAATGTTGTAAACAAAAACCTCCAAAAAATGAAGCCGCCGAAGCACAGCGAAGGCTGATAGCAACGGCGGCAACCGGAAGGTGGAACGATTCAATGATACATCTCATTGAGTTACAATGTCAAGCCTATTTAATTCCTTCCTGAAAAAAGTATTGTTACAATTTTACTTGACTCTTGAGCTCGATGAAAAGTTGCTTTCGTCTAATCTGATATGTACGCAACAATAAATCAAAAAAGTTTTAATTGTCCAGTATCTAGTCTGTGGAATGCATCACTAGAAAGATGAATTTTATTGCCTGCGATTCCTGTTTTTCGACAAGAAATTTCAAATAGTTTATCTACCTGGTCAGCAAAGATACCTTCTCCGTGCATTCTTTCATGGAATATAGAGCTATATAATTTACCACTGCGTATTGCCCTTATGCGGTTAGGTATTTTGCTTTTCTTGTCAGGGAAGTGTTGCTCCAACCAATGTTGAAATAGGTCTGCTACGCCATATGGTAGTCTTAACATTATATATCCTGCCTTTTGTGCTCCTGCATCAACCGCCTTCTCAATAATCCTTGGAATTTCATGAGCTGTAAGACCAGGAATTACTGGAGCAACCAACGCTGTGACTGGGATACCATTCTCAGCCAGTTTCTGAATTGCCTTAAGACGAAGATCCGGTTGTGAAGCGCGGGGTTCCATTACTCGGGCAAGTTAGGATCTAATGTTGTGATAGAAAGCGCAACCACAGCCGCGTGTTGTTCTGCTAATTCTTTTAAAATATCAATGTCACGGGTTACCAAGTAATTTTTAGCAACTATTCCCACTGGATTACTACACTCCGCTAACACCTCTAGACAAACACGTGTTAAGCTAAAATGGCTCTCAGCAGGTTGATATGGGCCTGTCACCCCACTAATTGCAATTGGCTTAGGCTGCCCCATTTTGGAGAAGAAAGTTCTCTTCGTAGCAACTCTGGAGCATCTTCTTTGACAAATATTTTTGTTTCAAAATCTAATCCTGCCGATAGTCCCAAGTACTCGTGAGTTGGTCGTGCATAACAGTATATGCAGCCATGCTCGCAACCACGGTATGGGTTAATACTAGCTTCAAATCCTACATCTGGGCTGTCATTATATGAGATAATGGTTCGAGAGTAGTCCTTATAAAAAACGGTTTTAGGTGCGTCCTTAGCTTCATTACCAACATCAGCTGGAATATACTCAATCCTCTCAAAACGATTAGCGGGATTTCCCGCTGAACCTAGACCTTTGATTTTTGGTAAGATCCTCTCCATGTTTAAATAAGCATCTTAAGTTATTTATTGATTTCTGCCTTCTTATAAATTCCACATATAGCAACAAAACTCACTTATTCAACTATCATTGTATATCATAGCTATATCCCACGACCTTATTCCAATCTTTTTACATACTCAAAGACCTACAGGGTCGATCGTACAACCGATTCTGTCATATAACATACGACTTATTGCTTTTTAACGAAGACTTTTGGGTACCATAGGTTTTCTGTGAGAAAATCTACTCCAATACTTATTGGCTTGTTGTAAGACTCTTCTTGGCTTCTTACTTTTAAGCAACTATTATGGTATGGATTCATTATACCTAATGTACATATCTCCATGTCTTAGAACTCTTTTTGTAATAAAGAAGAAACTTTTAACACTAAAAATCAAAGCTGCAATTTAGGACAAGCTATAAGTAATTTGAGCTTGGTGTTAACGTGTCATTATATTAAGTTTAGATTACCGTTGAGACTAGGGCTAGGTTTCTCAGTCGAAAATCTTTCTGACAGGAACTAATGTTACCGTAGTGGTGCCCTGTGGGTTATGTTGTTCTGTCTGAAATTCATATATACCTTTACAAGCTTCAAGTCCAAGCTCCATAGCACTTTGTTCTTCTGTTAACACAACCGGCTGGTCTGCTCGCTCGTACGCCTTTTCATAGCTTACTGAACGTGTGTTAATTTGAATAGGCTTATTCATGAAGGGGATAAACGCCCAATCTATCAACAACATGAATATTAATAACGCAGACAACATTGGGATTATACTGTCCCCGATATCCTTCATAATACTTGTACCACTTCTATTTTTTTGTTCTTCCATTTGAAACTATATCCACGTTAAATAATGGCTTAAAAAAGTTACATCTTAGTATCCACTCACAATTCTGTTGTATTATCATCATGATTGTTTTTGTTCTCACTTCACTGCGTTTAACCGTGTGTGTACAACCTTGGTTTTGTTAATTCTACTATCTGTAATCTTGTTGCGATTTATGTATGTACTAAGCATATTTATTTCTGAATTTGAAAAGGTCTCCTTGTTCCTCCCTGTTCTCAAATAGCTCCTTATACGTTATGTTTAATGCTGTACAAATGCGGTCTATGGTCTTTCTATCAACTCTTTGCCATTTGTCGTGATACAATGGTGCTAAGGTGTTGAGTGGTATGCCAGAAATAGCTGATAACTTTACACGTGTCATATTTCTTTCTGCCAGAACTATTCGTAGCCTGCATACTATACGAGCCATCTTGTAAGAAATTTCTATATTTAATTTTAGATGAGTTTATACTATTATTCAAGATATTTTAGAATAATTATTTAATTATCTAAAATAATCCTATAAGTAATCTTATAGTTATTCCAAATAAGCTTCTACTTTAGCATTCTGTTAAATTTAGAACAACTGGTACTCACGGCGAATTGGGTTCTGCGTTCCATAAGTTATGGGTTTATATTATACTGCCTTAAATTTTTCCTCTTATGGCTTATTCTAAACCCTTAACGCAAAGTGGGGCCTACTATTGCCTGTATAGTTAGTAAGCGCAAATGATTGAACGGTCTACTGCCTGTATGTGTCTCAAGTATTATCTAATCTAAAGGTTTTTCACGCCACCGCAATCGAAAAGGTTTCTAATGCAGGTACGTGGTAGCAATGATTGGGTTTATCGTGGATGAATTGAATCTATTTTACGCAATTATTTAGGCTTTCTCTGTTTTCATGGTGTTTGATGTAGTTAGCCTCTACATTGTTTTACAAACGATGCCATTATTTTGTAATCAGCTACTGAATAAAATCGGGTGGTCGCTTTTTGTTTCTTTTTTTTAATTAAGCCGCTTTGTATGTATTAATGCATTATTGTGGGTCCTTGTGTCCATACTTGGATTCCGCTATTGTTTCCTTGTAGATTAACTCGTCAAATGGTATATTCTCTAATTTACAGTTTGCTTTTACATCGTCCTCTAGGCTTATAGCATAATCACCCCCTACCCTTACCTGCCGTGTAAAATTCACTATTCTTGTAATCTCCTTCTTTAAACTTTCGTACTCATTCTTAGTTATCGCTGTTTCACCTTGTGCTCCTTTGTGTTTTTCTTTTAGCCCTTTTGCTCTTAGGTAGCTTAAGTAACCAGGTGGTAGGTGTTCTTGAAACTCAGATATTGCACCCTCACAATATGTAAATGAGTTTATTTTTGTCTTTGATCTCAATACCGATGCAATAATTGCTGCTTCAATTATATCCGGGATAACATTTTCTAACGCTTTATTTTCATAAAACTCATCATCACCTATCCTCCACTGATTTCCTGTGTATTTTTCATAAAGGGAAATTACATAAACCCTATGATTAAAAACACTATCATCAATTTCATCCACTATTGATGATGATTTTGATGATGACTCTATGTTTTTAATAGAGTCATCATCATTTAAATAATTTGTATTAATATAAGGTGTAGTACGAGGTACTCCAGTACCTTTTACTGGAGTTACTGGAGTAGTTTCTACTGGAGTTACTGGAGTAGTTTCTACTGGAGTTGTTACTGGTGTATGTACTGGTGTAGATACCACGGTACGTACTCCAGTACTTATGTTATTAAACATCGCTGGTGTTATAATCTTTTTTGTCTGGGGGTGTACCTTTATTCCAGCCTTTTTTCTAGCTGTTAATATTTCCTTAGGTGGGAATGCCATATACACAGTTCCTAGTGGATGATTAGGGCAGGGGTCTACAAGAGCAATACTCTTTTTGGCAATGAGGCTTTTGATAGCTTTTCGTATGGTTTTATCGCTTCCTATTCCGGTAAGTCTCATAAGCCTTGAAGCTCCAAAGTGCTGAGGCACGTTTCCTTTTACAACAGTCTCTCTGTAAATCACCGAATAAACTTTAGCTTCCATCGCTGTATGTGTGGCATCAAGGCTTATATATTCTTCACGAGGCTTCGGTTCTTTCGTGATTCTTTTATCTTCTGATTCATATACTGGAGTATCTACTCCAGTATATGCTGGAGTACTTAATCTAACTACCTCATTTGATTGTTCTTTTTCTTTTGAGAACTCTAATAGTTCGTCTTTTTTAGTTGGGAGTTTTAATAGGTTAGGGGCTCCCTTAAAATACCTCTCCCAAAGAGCATCGTCCTTCTCAGAGTTTTCCTTCGGCTCAAATTCCTTTACTGTTTCAGAGGATAGGCCTTCAATTTTTATGGTCTCAACCGGTTTTTTCTTCCTGGGCAAGGAGATCCCCTCCGGATTTACTAACTTTATTCTTTTCTATGAAATCTAAAAGTATCTCTGCAACGCGTCTATAGTCCTCGGATGCCCGTGATTGAGGTGAGTATTCGAATATCGTTTTATGGTAGCGGTTTGCCTTAGCAAGATTGGTATCAACTCTGATGGACGGGAAAATAATAGTGTTTGTGTTTCCCCAAACTTCATGTATGGATGAGAGCACTTGATCAGAGATGGAGAGCCTGGCATCTACGAAGGTTGGTAGAATACCAAGAATAATCGGAATTACCTCGAAGTATTTTTTGAGAAGAACAAATGTTTCTTGGACATGCGATGCGCCTGCTATAGCAAGGCTATCCATCGAGATTGGCAGGATCAGGTATCTGGTATATAAAACAGCATTTGTTTGTAGAAGTGAGAGGGAAGGAGCACAGTCTACAAAGCATATGTCATAATGGTCAATCCCTTCCATGCGCTCTGCTAGGGTCCTTTCCCTACCCATAACGGGAACGAGGTGCATTTCGGCAAGTTCTGTCTTCTTATCCGAAAATATTGAATCAATATTGGGTCTTACGTTTACAACGCATTCCTCGAATTTAACCCCTTCAATGAGAAAGTTGTATAAGGTATCCTTAGGTTTTACGTTCAGGAGTGTAGCAATGCTACCTTGGGCATCGGTGTCAATAACTAGTACCTTCTTTCCCATCTGAGCAAGGGCGGCGCTAAGGTTTAAGACTGATGTTGTTTTTCCTACCCCACCTTTTTGATTTGCTATGGTTATTTTAAACATGCTAGCGCCCGTTCTCCTTTAAAAGTTCTTTTTTTATCTTTTGAATTAGGGCAATATCTTCTGCAGTCCAAACACGATAGTTGTTTTTTCCGTTGCGTCCAGGCTCAGGAATCTTCTCTGCACGTAGCCAGTTAAGAAGTGTCTTTTTAGAAACCCCTAGAATATCAGCTACCTCTTGGGTTTTATAGGTAAACTTCGTCATTAGCACTTCCTTTCCATAGTTTATTAATTTTTAGTATGTCTATCATATTTTTATACAAAGGTCAATCCTTTTTGTTAAAGTGCTTGAATGTTTAGCTCATATATGCTTCTTGCTCTATTGGTATGGTAGTTAAGACATTACTAGTGTTCGGATTGAAACCCATATTGCCAATTGTGAAGTATAGACTATGGAATATGAGAGCTAAGAACAAAAAGAGACCATAACTGGTTTAAGACATTGTATTATTTAGCGTATGCGCCTATTGCTCACCCTTAAGTTCAAGCACACTTATATAAGCTACTACAACAACTAAAAAATTGCCTTTTGGCCTAGAAGATTTGGTCTCAGAGGTACCAGCTTTGAGTAATCTGCTTCATAGAAGGCTTCTTAGTTAGGCTGTGTATGGTAAGACTTTGTTCACAAGTTGTTAAATTGGTTTGGTATGTACTACTTGATGATGGGATGAGTTAGTAAAGTTTGGGTGGAATATTTTGACAGGTAACGGTTTAGGTGTTCACTATTTGAAAAACAGAAACGTAGTTCCGCTATTGCAATCATTCTTAAAAAATTTAGTGGATTTATTCAATGAATACAAGAGGGTATAGGTAACATTATTCGTTATCTAAATTCATTGCTTATAGATAAAAATACCTCTAAAGCTCTTGCTCTATCGGGATAAAAAAGAGAAAAAACAAGATGGTATATTGCCTTCTTGAATTTATCCTTATGCATATGTTCCTCAATGTTCTCAGTCTGGGGAGAAATGGACTTAGACATCTCTGATAATAACTCTACAGCAGGCTCAAGGCTTTGCTCTGATAAAAATACCATATTCTGACCTACCTTATATAGGTCTCTTATCACCCTTAATTCCCAATGCTTTATTGGCTTTGACGGAGGGCGAGTGAGTTTTAAAAGAAGGGTAGGGGCAATATGAACCCACGTGGAGATAAAAGGGCTTTTTCAAGCATTTTCCTTGTCCTAGATTCATTTTTTTGAAGCCCCTTCTTAATAAGAGAGGCGGTTAGCTTTCTTATATCTCTACCCTTAAGCCCTTCCTGTAGAAGAACCGGTGTGGTCTAAACCGGGCACCTAGGTAACTATAGGACTACCAGACATCTGTAACAGAAGGAGTATACTGAGGATGCGTGGAGGTATGCTTCTATGACTCAAGAACAATATCAGCAAAAATTAGCTAATTTAAGGCTTTCTTGGTTCCATCACGTCCAAGAAGTTACTCATAACGTAGCTAAAACATGTCGCTATTATGGGATTGTTCGAAAAACGTACTACTTCTGGTGGAACCGGTATAATATGGTTTTGAAGGGGTGAAAGATCGCTCTCGCAAGCCTCTTCACAGCCCAAGGGTTACTAAAACGGAGATCATTGAGAAGGTTATTTATCTAAGACAACATTACTATTTCGGTCCATTAAAAATCCAGATGTATCTTTTACGGTACCATGGTATTAGAATTACTGCCTCAGCTATCCATCGAATTCTTAAGAGGCTAGGGATGAATCGTCTGCCAGCTAATCAGCGTTATCGTCCCCTCAAGGAAAGATTCAAAAGATACGAGAAACCCATTCCTGGTCACAACATTCAAATAGATGTGAAATTCTTGGATCCGATTCCTGGATTAACACCAAAGAAATTTTATCAATACACCGCAATTGATGATTGTACTAGAATCAGGATTCTTAAGATTTACAACAGGTACAATCAAAAGAATTCTATTGAATTTGTAGATTATGTTCTAGCTAAACTTCCATTCTCTGTTCATTCAATCCAAACTGACAATGGAACTGAGTTTGGACCACAATTTCACTGGCACATTCTGGATAAAGGGATTGAGCATAGATACATTCAACCTCGTACTCCAAGGCTAAATGGGAAAGTGGAGCGATCTCATCGAATCGACGACGAGGAGTTCTACCAGATGCTTCAAGGAATTGTCATTGATGATTCAAAGCTCTTTAATGAATAACTAAGGGAATGGGAAAATTTCTATAATTTTCAAAGGCCACATGGGTCTCTTTCTGGTCAAACCCCTTTTGAAAGGTTGCAAGAAAAACTGAAAGAATTATCTTTAACCGAGGTTACTCTATGATGTTACCGGTGTCTTACGAACGTACAGTTAAAGTCCTTACTAGAAATTCGTTTCTTGAGATACCAGTCTTTTTAGCAAGTGTATTTACAGTTTCTGCAACCTCATTTGAAACTTTAAAGGTTAAAATAGGCATTTAGACCTCCTCTAAAAAGCCTTTTAAGGCTGGTATAACAGGGATTATAATAAAACATTTGCTAAAAGGAAACGAATTACACGCACTAGTTAGTTTTATAAAGGTTTTTTGTGTGTATTAAGTTTAGATTTGGGCAACAAATGTTTTATAGGGTTCTTATGGTTGAAGTCTTAACAGTAAGTTAGCATGTGCAACTAGATAAAAGCACCTGTCGTCTAGCCTTGTGGAGACTCAGTTGCTATTTAGTCATTAAAGGTGAGCCAAATAAAAACTGACAACATGGAATCCTACCTGTTAAAGAATCGGTGTATCTTATAATAATTCGTAGTCTTATTAAACCCATCAATCAAAATTGAATAAAGATCTTTAATGTCTCATAATAAAGAATATGTTAACTAATTAGAAGAAAAGTCAATATATATAAGCAATTAATGATGTATAATGCACCATTCTGCATTCGGATTTTTCTTAACAAAATTATTATTTGCCAATATTAACGAGTAGCTTGTAGAGCCTACCCCATAAGATATGGTAATACCACATATTTCTATACTGAAGTCTTAATAAACCCCTCTTATTCAGTGAGGTTATCACACCTAAGACGACTATTCCTAAGGTTGGATACGTTGCTTACTTACAGGACACATAGTGTAATATCTTTGGTATCTTTCAAGAGGATCCCTCTGCTAATTAACTGCAAATAGCTTAGCAGTAAGACACAATACTAATGAAGAAGGTTGAAAGACTTTTTATAGTCTAAGTATCTTTGAGTAGTCCTAATCAGTTTATGTGCAGAGGATAATAGTACTTTTTAGATCAAACAACTCGTCTATCTTGCCGATTTTATATAATTAACCTTTAACCTTCCTTTTCTTTTCATTACTTCTTTCCTTTTTATTAAAATATTGCCTCAGTGCCTCGTCAGAAACTAGCCATTTACCTGCTACCTTTCTACCCTTAATTTTTCCCTGTCTAATATAGGCCCTTAATGTGCTGCTTGTCACATCTAGTTTCTTTGAAATTTCTTTAAGGTTGTAAAGATTCAATCCTGCAATATTTTTAGGCATCTCCTTATCCCTCCATACTCGCAAAGGACATCTTCGCAAATTCACCAAAATCATCGCACTAGAATCTATAATCAAATGCGTCTCCATATTGTTGAATTGTTAATACTGAATAAACTCCTGAAGATAATTTGGCAATAAATCGATTATTCGGTGTAGTCGCATCTGATCACGAAATAGTTAAGTCGTCGACAGCACGGTACTCAACTTTATTAGTGCTTCTGATTCATTATCTGGATTTGCGATGAAACTCTTTTGCATCTGGTAATTAACTAAGAAGCACAAATTGTAAAACTATATGAACGCATCGTGTAACGCATTCATCATCCATACCAAGCAGAAATGATTTCTTCAAATTGCTCTATAAATCTCTATTTATACTTACTTTGCTCCGTCGTCATTATGAACAATTCGCAAATTATTACGAACCGAGATTCTATCCCTAACCTTAGCAAATACATGACTAATCATTCCTGCAATAAAGCTTTCATTTGATGAACTAAGGTCTATTTTTATTTCAGTTATTTTCTCGGCTTTTGTTACTCTACTAGCACCATCTTGAAGATCAATCGGCGTGACAATTATATCATCGGATTCATGCGAGCTTTCAATTGTATAATAAAACTTAACTAGATTACCCCCCTGATCTGGAGGATGCTTCCATCTGTTGCATTCAGCTAAGACAAAGCCTTCAACACCAATTCTGAAAGCAACTAGGTTCACCTCCCAACCAGCTCCCCAGCCTTCTTTTCCCACTTCCTTTTCTTCTTTCTCGTCAAACAAGAGCTGTTCCCTTATATCTTTTAAAAGCTGTCTGGAAGCATCTTCGTATGTCCTCCAGATATCCTGGGACAACATTGCTAAATCAAATCTTCTAAGACTGCTTTTTTTCTTCACTGCTATTGACCTATACTTTTAGAAATTTCATTTCTATTGTTATGTTAGTTTATCATTCTAGTGTATTTATTTATAAATAACAAGTGCTTATTTTATGTTTATCCAACTGTTACTTACCACTTTTGAAAACTTAGAGGCCATTTACCTGCGATCCTCAGCATGTTTATCACATAAAAGAATAGCTTAACTGAACTGGTAAAGCCGTTTATTATATTATTACTTTTGAATATTAGTATGATATGCTGCCCTTAAAGAGGTAAAGGTTTATAACGCAATCATGGAAGATTCTTAAGCTAGGGCAGAAGCTAAGAGAAAACATACAGAAATCACGGTGGAAGATTGTCAATTTATAGCAACAAAGAGTCATAAAGTTGGGAAAGTGTGGACAAGGATTATGTAACAAGAAAGCAAAAAACAGATTCATTACGTATATTGAAGAGCTTTCGAAAGTCAAGCTAAATGGCAATGCGTGCAATCATTATTCTCATGATAACCCTGTAAACACGATTAGAAGAAACAACCTATTATTGTATTTTCGACAAATGGAAAAGTTCAACTCACGAATCCTGATGGTCGGAGAAGCACCGGGATACAGGGGATGTCGTTTGACAGGCGTTCCATTTACTAGCGAGTTCATTCTGTTAAACGGGGTAGATAGATTTGAAATTTTTGGACGCTCTAGGGGTTATATGAAAACTAATGAATTTATAGATATCTCTAAGGAATCAACCGCAACAATCATGTGGAATGCATTAGAAAGAATTAAGCGCCTTCCTTTACTGTGGAACGCCTTTCCATTTCACCCCTTTAAAAATAGATGCTTGCAATCTAATAGGACTCCGACAAATGATGAGCTGAAAATAGGTGAAAGGTATTTAAGAGGGTTGATTCAGTTATTTGATACAAAAGCAGTTGTTGCTATAGGGAATAGGGCAGAATCAACTTTAATTAATATAGGGATAAATTTTAAAAGGGTTAGACACCCTGCAAATGGGGGCAAAATCGAATTTACTAACGGAATAGACGATATAATGGGTGATTATCAGCGATGAACATAACAAACTTGACACAGAAGGAAGGCCCAAGTTGAACCTATTACGAAACTTATTTGCTATTTAATCAGGGGATCAATGATTAAGTCTACCAATAGCATAGAATGGTAGTTTTGATTAAACAATATAAAGCAAATACAATTGCTATTCACTAACGCCTTTCATCAGGTAAACCAATAATACGTCTTAAGGATCTTAGCTCCTCGTTTGCTTGTGCATTTCTAAGTTTCATGCTCTCGACTTTTTCATTTATTATTTGCATGAGCTGAGTATTTTTTGAAATAATCTCCTCAACCCTACCAGGGTCATCAGAGTTATCAGTTCTGGCATCTCTGATGGAAGTATCTAAAGGATAAAATAACTTATACTCTTGATCAGAAATAAAATTATCTAGATAGAGATAAGCCTCCTCCAGTATGCTACGTTTATCTGGGGACGTTTCTCTGAGAAGCAGCTGAGCTATAGCGTGTCTTATCACACCTTTGGGAAAGGGCAGTAGGGATTCTGGTAGGGCTGAGGGCACCAAAGTTAATTCTTCAGCATCCTCGCGTTCAAGAACATCCCCAAAGGCTAAGACAATGTCACGAAATTCTCTACTCTCACCCATCTTCCTAGTCTAATTATAAAACAAAAAGAGATGAACTGTATCGCTAAATATTATTTATCTTAAAATCCCACTCTATGCTGGTTCTTCATCGCCTGTAGTAGAAACGTGATCAGGGATAATTCTGGCAATAACTCTTTGCTCACCGGGAGTGCGGTGTGGATATTTATCTACGCCTAGATATTTCTTGGCTAGGCTATCAATACGTTTATCTGCACCCTTGTGTGTAATTTCTACAACGCGGCCGCGGATCTTAACCTGTTGGTAAGGGTTTTCTGCGTTCACTATGGTTAGTGCAATCCTGTGATCCCTTCGCATGTTATTGGTTTTAGCCCGTCCCTCTGCAGTATTAATAATAAGGTGATTTCTATCTGAATCAATCCAAATAATCTATTTCCATTTCTCGCGCACTGCGCTCGAAATACTGCACTTACCTGAGGTGAGCCATCTGGCATAAGCGTCGCGATCGAGGCAAAATTCTTTCCTTCTTTAGTTAACCTTTTGACAGCCTAGTTAATTCTGCCATGTCGTCCTCCTCACTTACTTAGCAATAGACTATCACAGGTTAAGGTCAATTAAGTTAAGCCACTTTAAGCCACTTTAAGTCACTTTATGTCACTTTATACCACTTTAAACCACTCAATTCAACACACTTAGCTAGGATAGAACGCAAATGAAGTTGTTTAAGTGGATAAGTAAATTACCAATATATACAATATTTATATGGAGGTTATAAAAAAGGAGGTGTTAAAATCTCTTCCTAGTTCTCCCGGCGTCTATCTATTAAAGGATAAAAAAGGAAGGTTGCTCTATATAGGAAAGGCAAAAAATCTAAGAATCCGGCTCCGTTCCTATCTTACCCAGAACGTAGTAAAGGACCAGAGACCTCAGATTCCTTATTTAATGCAAGAGATATGTGACTTAGATTACTTCGTCACCCAAAATGAGCGTGATGCGCTGCTACTTGAGAACTCGCTAATAAAGCAAAAAAAGCCTAAATACAATATCCGCTTAAAGGATGACAAAAATTACGCCTCTTTAAGACTCGATCCAAGAGAGAAGTTCCCTAAACTCACATATACAAGACGCGTCTTAAGAGACGGGGCTATGTACTATGGTCCCTTTGCGTCAGGACAAGCCTTGAGACAGACAAAGAGGCTTATTCATAAGATCTTTCCTTTAAGGGACTGCACAGATGAAAAATTTAAACGCCATTCAACAAGGCCCTGCCTTAACTACTATATGAAGCTCTGTCTTGGGCCGTGTGCCGGTAAGGTTGACAAGGGCAGATATGGAGAGGTTGTTGAGCAGACAAAGGTGTTTCTCAAGGGGGAGAGAAAGGAGATAATAAGACTACTATGTACAAATATGAATAAAGCCTCAGAAGAGCTGAGATACGAGGATGCGGCGCACTATAGAGACCAGATTGAGCTCCTTAAGAGACACCTGGGTGTAGACCTGCATATCTCCTCAAGCCTAATGGATAAGGATATAGTAGGGTTCTATAGGGATGCCCAGTTTGTAGAGTTCGTGGTTCTATTCTCAAGGGGCGGGGCGATTATTGATATGGTTGAATACCCTTTCAACAACGCTACATGGGAGGATGAGGAGATAGTTAGAGAATTTATTGGACAACTATACGGAGGTGAGAGGTTTATACCACAGGAGATCATCATTCCCCTCCGATTCGAAGGGGTAGAGGCATTACGTGAATGGCTTTCTGAAAAGCGGGGTAAGAAAATAAGGATTACTGTTCCCAAACGTGGTGCCAATTTGAAACTGCTTGAGATTGCATGCCGAAATGCGGAGGAGAGCTTTAGGAGAAGGTCCACGGAAAAGCAAAAAGAACTCTCTTTACTCCAAAGGGTAAAAGACTCACTCTCTCTTTCTAAGATTCCTTTTAGTATCGAATGCTTCGACATATCAAATATTCAGGGAAATATTGCTGTAGCGTCAATGGTGCGATTTGAAGATGGTAAACCTGCAAAGAGTAGATACAGAAGGTATAGAATAAAAACGGTTTTTGGAGCAAATGACTATGCAATGATATATGAGGTGCTTCAAAGAAGGCTTAAAAGAGCGGAAGAGGAGGACTGGGAACTTCCAGAGCTGATTTTGATTGACGGTGGAAAGGGACAGCTGAACATAGTTCATCAAGTTTTAAGTGAGCTTGGATTCTTAGACAAGGTAAAGCTGGCATCAATCGCTAAAGGCAGGGAAGAGGGAGAGATTGATAAGATTTATATACCTGGGAGAAAGGATCCAGTACCTCTTACTAAAAATTCACAAGAGCTCCTTTTCCTGATGCGGATTCGTGACGAAGCCCATAGATTTGCAATCACCTACCATAAGAAACTAAGAGCAAAAAAGGCATTTGAGTCTCAACTCGATTTAATAAAAGGAATTGGAAAAAGACGAAGGGAAATACTACTCAGACACTTCGGCAGTATATCAGGGATAAGAGGGGCTTCGATAGAGGAGATTTCATCTATTCCTGGAATGAATAGAAGGATCGCACAAGAGATAAAGCGGTATCTTGCTCAGTGGGCACCGTCGAATATCTCCTGATAGATTTACGAAAGCCGTTGCTTTGGTATATATCTTATATCCTAATTTGGTTGAAATATCCCTGATCAATTGCCCTTTTATAGTTTATAGGTTGTCTCCTCATTCCCTGATTTTACAGCTAGGACTTCTCCTTTTGTCAGTCAGTTTCACTTTTCTAAATTGCATTCTAGAAATCTTGACTTGTATATACACATAATTTATAGTCCTAATTATCTAAAGCGTGGCATCGCACCTATTAATGACTAGGCGCATCTAAATATCCAACAAATTTATAATTAAAGAGGAGAGAAAAATGAGATTATTTACAAACACAATTGTTGCTATCGTATGTCTGTTTTTTATTGGCACATTCATTGCCAAATCAGACGATGCTCCAAGTGGGCATAGCCAGTACACAGGTTCTAAGGAGTTCGAGCGTATAAAAGTCCTTGTTGGTACTTGGGAGGGTACATCAAGCAAGGATGGTGAAAAGGTAACAGTGAAATATGAAACAACCGCAGGAGGCAGCGCTATACTTGAGACCCTATTTCCGGGCACTCCGCATGAAATGGTTTCGGTTTATTACGATAATGGGGGAAAGATTGGAATGACACATTACTGCATGCTCGGTAATCAGCCTCAATTGGCGCTTAAGAAGGCAGATGATAATAAGATTGCTCTTGTATTTGTAAGTGGCGGCAATATTGATCTGGCGAAGTCCCCACACATGCATGAATTGCTTATCTCCTTTGTGGATAAGGATCACTTGATTCAGGAGTGGACCATGTTTGAGGATGGAAAAGCAAAGGAGACAGCTACCTTCAAACTCACTCGTATGCAGTAATCTTAAAGAAGAGTTACATCTTGCTAGCTTAAAAAACTCTGGGGATCAGACTTCATATAAGCCCGTAGCTGAGCTATAATCTTATCTTATGTTGCTCTTGGGTTGTGCTTACTCTTTAGGTTTTTTTATGGCGATAACAACCATGAATGATATATGACAAATATTTTTTTGTAGAGACGCATTACAATGCGTCTCTACATTATTATGTCTGTCATCATTTTTAATAATAATTATTCCGTGTACATGATCTGGCATTAAATGAATAACGGGTCCTTCAAGAGGCTTAAGTTAAGTTATATAGAAAAGGGAGATTTAATCAGAGCCCGGCTTAAGGAGTTCAGGGATATCCTTGAAGGTGGGGATGATAAAAGAATCTTTGAAGAGCTCGCCTTCTGTATACTGACAGCCGGCGCAAGTGCAAAGATGGGCATTAGGTCAATTGATGCCATTAGAGATATTCTCTTTGATGCAGGAGCGACGGAGCTTAGCAATAGACTCCAACATATCCATCGCTTTCCTAATAGTAGAGCACGTTATATAGTACACACGAGGGATCATCTCGAGAGTGAGTTTGATTTTAAATTGAGGGATTTAATAGATAGCTTCAAACACCCATTAGACAGAAGAGATTTTTTTGCCACTTATAAGGATATCAAGGGTGTAGGCTATAAGGAGGCTAGTCATTTTCTTAGAAACATTGGATTTTGTGGATATGGGATTCTTGATAAACATATATTACGATGCCTTTATGAGCTGAGGTTAATAAAGAGCTCTAGGCCACCAACTACGAGGAAAAGGTATCTCCGGATAGAAAATAGGCTTAAAAAACTGGCGACTGCTCTAAGAATTGATTTTGATGAACTTGACCTTCTTCTCTGGAGTGAGAGGACTGGTGAGATACTTAAGTAATAGACACTAACAGCAATGCTATAAAGCTCTAATGATAAATGAGGATTTTTATAAAAAGCTCAGGTTGATTTATGAAGAAAAGAGAGACTCGATCAAGGCTCGCCTGACGGAATTTCAGGATGTGTTGGACAACGGGGATGATAAAAGGATTTTTAAGGAGCTTGCATTTTGCATACTAACATCAGCAGCGGGACCTAAAATGGGACAGGTGTCAGTTGATGCTATAAACGGTCTTCTCATGGAAGGGAGCGAAGGTGAGCTTTATGAAAAGCTTCATGGCGTACACAAGTATCCAGAAAGGGCTAGCTATATAGTCCATACTAGGGAATATTTGAAAAAGGAGTCCGATTTCAAACTAAAAGACTTAGTTTTTTCATTTAAAGACCCCGTACAGAGAAGGGACTTTTTTGCCTCTAATAAGAATATTAAAGGGGCAGGCTACTTACAGGCTAGTCATTTTTTAAGGAACATCGGCTTCTCCGGATACGCAATTCTCGACAAAAATATTATGAAAATGCTTTATGAGTTTGGTTTGGTGGATAACGCTAAGCCACCGACGACCAGAAAGAATTACATAGAGGTGGAAAACAGGGTAAAGGCGTTTTCAGATAAATTGGGTATCGGAATTGACGATCTTGATCTCCTTCTCTGGAGTGTAAGAACCGGACATATACCTAAATAATTATTGCCAAAAAACACCCCCGATTTTTCGTGTAGATAGTAACAAAATAATAACTGTAAGATGAATAGTCCCATTCCTTTAATCGGCAGGATTCTATGTTTCCTATTTTGTAGAGACGACCCGCCGGGTCGTCTCTACATTATTATGATAGCGCGGTGGTTATAGAGGGGTTTTTGTAGAAACGTCATTAAACAACCCCCTTCCCCAGGTAGGCTCTCAGTTTAGGCGAAACGTTCCTTTGGATTAATGCATTCTGTATTTTCCATTTCTCCGTTCTCTCAAAATCGGTCAATAATCTGATCTCCTTTCCCTCTTTTACAGCAACAGGAACGCCATCTCTATAAAGGATGCGATTTTTAAATAGGGAGGGTACATGTCTACCGGGTGTGATAACCCCTGTTAAGTTAAGCGGGTCAGCGGCGCTTATTGAAACGAGTGCCCCATCTTTAGGCTCTCTTCTTATTATACGAAGCCTGTTAACAGCCTCAGTTAATGCAAACTGCTCACCCCAAACACCTTCAACGAATCTGCCTCCCCTTATTTCACCTCTTGCTTCCAGATTCCGAAAAACACGAACCAGCTCCCTCCAGGGCGGGGCAAAATTCTCGCAATCGGCAAGCCTGCGAAATACAACACCGTATCTTCTAAGAAGGACTCTTGCTATGGTTACTAAGGTTTCGCTGTCTGTTTTCTTCTCATCTTTAGAATATGAATTGGTGTGAAGAAGAGACCAGCGCCCTGCCCCTTCCATATTAAAGCTAATATTTCTTCTCCTTAGCCTGCCTTTATTCGTACGGTACTTTGAGTGCACTAATAGTGCCCTTAGTCCCGAGTAACTATCTGATGTAAGCATCCCAAGAGCAACAAGCTCGGCTATTGCCCCTTCAACCTGTACCTTTAAGAGCCCTGTCTTCTTAACAATCTCGTCAAAGAATGATGCTCCTTGATCTGTCAGTAATGCTAAAACCTTACTTGCCTCATGGGATAGGTTCCCTAAATTACCATTGAAGTAGGAACTCAATCCCTTCCAAATCTCCAGATCCGCTCTGCTTACAAGTGTAATAGGTGTGGTCTTAATTGGGCTAGGGCTTTTCTTACCGTTAGGCTCATAACTTTGTCGTCTAAACCTCCCCCAAACAGTGTTACCAGAGAGGCATAGCATGTCTAACCAAAGGTGGTCGTAATCCTTCATACGAGAGGGTAGTAACTCCCCTTCCCATGAAGCTGCCGGTGCTTCAACGCCTTCTAACTGATTAAGAACCTCGCGCAACGCCTCAGGGCCCTCAGGTTTTTCATCTGAATGAATATTGTGCCAGGAGAATAAGAACCGCATAAAATTTGCGGCTGACACGGGCTCTATCTCTTTTCGTATCTTATTTAAGGTGTATCTATGAATCCGCGCCAGGAGCCTGCGTTCGCACCATTCAAGCTCGTCTACTCCTGGTGTAAAATGGCCCCTGAATATGAACCCCTCATTTTCGAGGGCTATTAACGCCTGTTCGATCCTTGAAATAGGGATTCCCATAGTCTCTGCCAGGCTGATAGCGCGAACAGGACCAAGCGCCTCAAGTCTTCCCCTCATGATTTCTACTAACGCATTTTCTTTTGATGATAGTTGTTCGGTTAGCCTTTCTGGTATCTGGATCTCGTGTGTCATTTTTGATTCGGGGTAGATTTCCTTCATATACATGATTCGTTCGGTAGCAACCCAAAATTCCCTTCTGTCTTCAGCCCTCAGTATAGAAGCTCGATTTTCGCTTAATAACTCCTCAAAATAATCCTCCCATCCGTTTGCATTTTTACCCTCATTTACTGTTAAAAAACCAAGTAGAACGAGAGCATCGTGTAACTCCTCTGCATTGCCTACCTGTGGCCACGCCTCGCTTTTAACTGTGGTGATGGCTTCTATATCTAGTTTTCCGAACTCTGCTGCCTCAGCAGGGTCTGACCATCTTCTGTTTCGCACAGCGTTGGTTCTTCGCTCTTCAAGGGGCGCATTATCCAAGAATGCGTATGGACGGGCGTTTAAAACCTGCTCAGATAAAGGAGATGGTTCACGTACGTCCAGTGCAATAAGTTCTTTTTCATTAGCCTGAATTTTAACTAATAGATGCTCAAGCTCTTCTATATCCATTGCTTCATAAAGGCAATCGTTAATTGTTTGGTTAACGAGTGGATGATTTGGTATATCTCTTTCTCCTTGAACGTTTTCTTGGCAGGCTAGTTTATCTGGAAAAACTAATGAGAGCAGATCCTCAGACTGTATACGTTGTATAGCAGGAGGGACCTTCTTTCCAGCTCTTCGCCTTAGAACTGCTAAAGCCCTTGAGGCGTTCCAGCGCCATCGGACGTCAAACATAGGAGAATCAAGCAAGGCTTGAATTAAAACATGGCGGACTGATTTGGGATTAAGATAATTGTAAACCTCTTCTAATGGGAAGCTGTGCGTAGCACCTAAGGATAAGATAATCGAGTCTTCTGTAGCCGCCGCTTGCAATTCAAAATTGAACTTCCTACAAAAGCGCTTGCGTAGAGCCAGTCCCCATGCGCGGTTGAGCCTACTGCCAAAAGGGGAGTGGATAACTAAGTGCGTAGCCCCGGCTTCATCAAAAAACCTCTCCATTACAAGCGTATCTTGTGAGGGCATTACCCCTAGAGCGGCCTTAATAGTTCCGAGATAGGTTACTGCCTGATCAGCCACCGCTTGATCTATCCCTATCTGATTCGTTAGCCAAAGAAGCGCTTCCCTCTTCCATCCATCTATTATAGGATCGTCTATTAGATCCTCTGGGGCGTCTTCTCTATGTCTAAGCCCTTTTAAGTCCCCTAGCCTATTTGAGACCTCTACCCTTATCCTAGAAACCGCAGACGATAATTCGGCGCTCCTTCCAGGGGCTTCTCCAAACCAGAATGGGATGGTTGGTGGTAAACCATTAGCATCTTCTACCCTTACCTTGCCGTTTCCAACTCCTAGTATCCTCCACGAGTTATTTCCTAGGAGGAAGATATCGCCCGCGACGCTTTCAATGGCGAAGTCTTCGTTTACCGTGCCTATAAATGTGTTGGTTGGCTCAAGGATTACATCATAATCAAAATTATCAGGTATGGCGCCGCCAGAAACTAGAGCTGTTAACCTTGCTCCCTTACGTGCGCTTAACCGCTCATTCACTATATCATGATGCAGGTAGGCGCTACGTCTTCCCTTCTGCGTTGCAAATCCATGAGAGAGCATCTTCGTTACATCGTTAAATTCCTTATGGGTGAGATTCCTGTAGGGATATGCTTTGGAAACCAATACATATAGCTCCTCTTCTTTATACTCCCTGCAGGCGACCTCGGCTACGATTTGCTGTGCAAGAACATCAAGAGGCTTCTCAGGCAAGATGATGCTGTCTAATTCGCCTCGTCTTACCGAATCAAGTATAGCTATACATTCAACCAATTCATCTCTAGTTAGAGGGAATAACCTGCCCTTTGGGGTTCCTTTAACTGTGTGTCCAGAGCGCCCGACACGCTGAAGAAATGTGGAGATCGCCCTTGGTGATCCTATCTGGCAAACCAGGTCTATAGAACCGATATCAATACCTAGTTCAAGTGAAGAGGTAGCCACTAATGCACGAAGCACTCCTGATTTCAAACGCCTCTCTGCATCCAAGCGGTGTTCTTTTGATATGCTGCCGTGATGCGCTGTGATAATCTCTTCGCCAAGCCTCTCTGCCAGGTTGTGCGTCATACGCTCTGCCAGGCGTCTTGTGTTTACAAAGATGAGAGTAGTCTTATGCTCTTTAATGAGCTCCTCTAATCGTTCATAAATCTCCCCCCATACCTCGTTTGACATGACAGCAGTTAATGGCGACCGAGGGATCTCAATCGCTAGGTCTAGTTGTCTTTTATAGCCGGCGTCAATTATAGTGCAATTTAATTCTCCGGATTCGCTTATTCTATGACTTCCGATGAGGAATCGGGCGACTGTTTCAATGGGTTTTTGAGTAGCCGATAAGCCGATTCGGATTAATTCCCTTTTTGTCAGGGCATTTAATCTCTCAAGAGATAAAGATAAATGAGAGCCGCGTTTGTTTCCTACTAATGCATGGATCTCGTCAACTATGACTGTATGTACATCTGACAACATCCTCCGTCCATTTTCACTTGTGAGCAATAGGTAAAGTGACTCCGGTGTGGTAACTAAGATATGAGGTGGGGTTTTTTGTCATCTTAGTGCGTGCGGATGATGTAGTATCTCCGGTGCGAACAAAAACCCTTAATTTTATTTCAGGTAACGAGGAATCCTTAAGCTCCTTCTCAATTCCTCTAAGTGGTATCTGAAGGTTCCATTCGATATCGTTACTCAGTGCCTTAAGCGGTGATACATAAACAACCTGTGTTTGATCAGGCAGTGTGCCTTCTAGTCCTTGTCTAATTAAATCGTTTATAGCTGATAAAAAGGCGGCTAGTGTTTTTCCTGAACCCGTGGGAGCGGAGATAAGTGTATTTTGGCGTTTCTGTATCTCAGGCCAGGCCTTTGTCTGAATTTCAGTGGGCGCATCAAACGCCTTTCTAAACCAGTTGGCAACAGACGGATGGAAGTTATCTAAAGCCATAATAGATAGTTTAACTTAAACTACGGTCAAAAATTGCATTTAAATCTTAGATTATAAATTTCAGCCTAGGTTTCAAAAGCACACAGTAAATCAAGATTGTTGATATTGATTTATCTTTTTATTGCCTTCTTTTCTGGTTTCTTTTCCTTAGGCTTTAGTTTTGAAGCGTATTCGTATGACTTTTCGCACCAGGCTTTAAGAGTAGTAACATTCGTCAATAACTTTTCTGGAACAACAATATACTCGCGCATTTTTCTTCTGGGCATCGGTTCAAAAATTTTGGCATTATATTGCTTGATAAAGTTTTCTCGCTCGCCCTCACCAAGCCTTAGAATAATCCCGTCTGAGTGAAGACCCATGAACATATTTCCATTTGTAAATCCAACAGAGCATCCAAACATCTTCTTTCGCACAACCTTAGAGCTGCTCGGCAGGATTGAATCAAAAAATACAATCATCTTTTCAGAGGGTTTCTTCCACTTCATTTTCGCTCTCTATTGTTATATTTAATAGCAGACTTAACCAGTTTCCTTATATAAGATTCATCGATATCGTCTACCATCTTGAATGATAAGTGTCTCATGCCCTTTCCGGTTCCAACTAATTTCTTTTCTGGATCATCTATCCTTGTTCCATTAAAGAAGTGGAGATTTACGTGGTTCTTATATTGAACTATATTATAAAAATTCCTATTACACATGAATGTTGGCCATCTCCACTTTACAGTTTCTGATATATCATCAGAGAC
>LDXN01000021.1 GCA_001443445.1 Candidatus Dadabacteria bacterium CSP1-2
AATAAACGAGTTGATCCAATCCCAAATGAGTTTTCTAGTTATGAGGAGGCCGCTCAGTTTTGGGGCACACACGATACGACAGACTATCCTGATGCATTTCAGGATGTAGATGTAAAAACGGAATTCCGAAAGCGGCACTATCAGGTTGAAGTGGATGAGGATGTAATAAAAGCAATACGAAAACAGGCTCAAAAACTTGGCGTCTCTGTTGATCGCCTTGTCAATGAAATTTTACGTAAACAAACCTCAAATGTAGCATAGTTTTATATCCCAGTTAACAATCTAAAGACGCATCAATAACTGGAAAATAAGCTAATGATATTTTAGAATATGCATCTCTATTAGCCTATAGATTTATGGCTCTTAGGTTTATGTATTAAGTTAGGTTAGGTTAGGTTAGGGAATTTAGTCTGCAACAAATAATAATTAATCAAAGTATATTAACATCGGATTTAGGGCTTCGAATTTTTTATGCTTTCATGCAAGGAGCATTCATTACCTTTGAAAACGGTCTTTTTGTATCTTCGATGAAACTTTTATTAAGTGCAGTCGACACAATGGCTTTTCTTGTAAACGGAAATAACAGAAGTAAAGACTTTAAAGCATGGCTTGATAAGTACGTTGATCTTTCTCCAGCAGAAGTTACTTCTGATGAATTGTGGGAACATCGGAACGCGCTTCTACATACGACAACGCTAGACTCGGATAAGGTAAAAGGAGGGAAAATTCTTCGGCTAATTCCCTATAAAGAACCTGTTCCACCTATTAAGACTTCACTTAAAGGTTCAAAGTTTTACTCAATTGATAAAGTTTGGATTGCTATTGCTAAAGGTATTGACAACTTTGTAAAAGATATTGAATCTAACGAAAAGTTGGCAAAAAGTGTCGAGTCTAATTGGAAAAAGATTGTTTATGACGAACCAACAATTTCCGTGAAACCTCAGACTTTTAAGGGTCAAGAAGAGAGGTAAATACCACAAATAAAATTAATAGTTTTCTATTTCTTAGAACGGTTAATTACACCAATTATGGAGGCGATAATGGGTATACAAGGCACCGTGAATGATTGGCGTAAGGAATTGTTAGATATGCTTAATGAGCTAAGTAATGAGGGAGTTACAAAAGTTGAATGGTTAACTGCTCAAGATGAAGTTGTTTGCCCTTTGTGTGCAAAAAGGGATGGAAAGAAATACACTATTGCGGAAGCGAGAAAAGAACTTGCAGGGGAGTTTTGTAAACCTACCGATCCAGATGATAGGTGCAGATGTACATTTCTTGCAGTTGTGGATTAACAGGAATATGAATCATTATCCAACTCGAAATAAATTGGGATGATTCTTTTTACTGAACAATAACTTCCTGCTAGTAGTTTAATCCCGCTTGTTTTCATCTATTTTCTTATCTTTTTTTAACTACCCCACATCCTCATCTTTTTAACTTCATTATCTTATGCTCTAACTGGATAAAACCCACACATTTGCTAAACTAAGGTTTAAAAATCAAACGGAGAAAAGGAAAGAATACAGATGAGTAAATATCCAAAAGGGCTTGATGTTACAGTTGACTATAGATTTCTTGATGCGGTTTTTCAGAGGAGGTCAAGAAGATTCGGGCTGGGGATGGAAATTGAGAGAGGTCCGCTTAAATATAAATCAAAACATAAGTCAGTTCCTCTCACAGAACTTGAAGAAGCAATCCTGGTTTGGACAGGGCTTGGGATAAAAAATATAAATTTATCTGACTTTCCGCCCCATGTTGGTCTTGACCTTGAGATGCAGTTTACAAGTAAAACCATTCCTGCACTCGGTGATGTCCACAGGACTGAGCTTTTCTACACTAATGACGAAGGCACATACATGATAAAGATGCACGATAAAAAGCCCGATGATTTTAGAGGGCTTGAGGGACTAAGTCGAGAAGAAAGAGTTGATAGAATCCTTGAATTATTCAGGGAATCAAAGATAAAAATAGAGGATAAACGCGCCAATCTTCCAGATCGTCCACCGGGAATCGCTTCACATAATCTCTGGAATGTGAATAAACCAGGCACAACCGTTTTTATGCCAATTACAGACCTTTCAGCCTGCATTATAAACCTCTACTATTTCTATATGAGGCCAGACCACAGGTTTAATTTCGTAGATGAACTTCACGGAATGAGACCCCCAGGTACTGCGGGATGGATTAAAAAGGGATTTATTGACGAGGGGAAACGAATGCCTCTCATTGAAGCTGAGCTCAGGTTTGCAAATGGATTTATCGCAGAGCAGGCATTTATGGGTCAAAACATGGTGCTTGCGCTTCAGGCACTTGGGCTTGGGGGATGGCTATTCAGTGGATTTGCCAGCATGTTTATGCTTGGGGGTACGCCGTTTTTTAAAGGACTTGGGTTCAGATTTATAAGCCCGAAGCTCAAAGGTGAAACTGGAAATCCAAATCCCGTCGCAGTTGGCAAAGACGGCTTCTTTGAGGCATTTTGCCCCCCTTATTATAAGGATATGGGTGAAGCGGTAGAGGCTCTTAATGACCTAAAGTGGAGTAACTGGGCGACCCACAAGATGCCATATAGAAACCCAGAAGGAGTAATGCAAGAGGTTGAGAGACCTAGTAAAGAGGAAATCCAGATTGTAAAGGATATATGTAACTATGTTTATGACACCTATGGCAGATTCCCTGCCTTCTCAGATCCGATGTTTCTAAGGTTTATGGTTCAGGCTCATCATGCAGACTTGGATTTCTACGATGAGTTCTATCCTCCTGGAGCATACACAGAGAATCATAAAAACCACTTTAAACTCTGGCACCCTGAAATACCTGATCCGTTTGAAAAGTAAAAGATTAGCCACAGAGGACACGGAGTACACAGAGAGAAGAAAAAAATTTATTTTTTAAATCGTTCCTCTTTGTTCTCTGTGCTCTCCGTGGCTAAAAAATAAATATGAAAAAGGTATTTATAACTGCAAGACTTCCAGGAAACTCTGTGGAACTTCTGAAAAGAGAGTTCCACGTAGATGTATTTCCCGAAGAACGTCCAGCTACACGGAACGAATTACTGAAAGGTGCAAAGGACGCTCACGGCCTAATCACAATGCTTTTCGATAAGGTAGATAGAATTCTTATTGATTCATGTCAAAAGCTCTGTGTCATCTCAAATTGTGCTGTTGGCACTGAAAATATTGATATCCCCTATGCTACAAAAAAAAGAATTTTTGTTACAAACACTCCCGGCGTCCTTACAGAAACGACTGCCGATTTGGCTTGGGCTTTGATTCTCTCCGTTTCCCGAAGGGTAGTGGAAGGGGATACTTTTGTAAGGGATGGAAAATTTATAGGATGGAGACCGTCGCTTCTTCTGGGAGTAAATGTTTATGGGAAAACTCTAGGCATCTACGGAATGGGGCGAATTGGAACTGCTGTTAGCAGGAGGGCAAAAGGTTTTGATATGCAAGTCATCTATCATAATAGAAGAAGAAACGAAGAAGTGGAAAGAGAAATTAGAGCAAAGTATGTAGATTTTCCAACTCTGCTTAGAGAATCAGACTTTCTTGTGATAACGGCACCTTTAAATGAGGAAAGCCGAGGGCGTTTTGGGATTGAAGAATTTAGGAAGATGAAAAGAACAGCGGTAATTGTAAATGTTGGTCGTGGGCAGATCATAAAGGAAAAAGAGCTTGCCTTTGCACTCAAAGAAGGAATCATATGGGGTGCTGGTCTTGATGTCTATGAAAGAGAACCGATTGTAGAAGAGGGACTTCTAAATTTAAAAAACGCTGTTCTTATTCCCCATCTTGGAAGTGCCACTGAGGAAACGAGGACAAAGATGGCGGATATAGCAATTGAAAACGTAATTTTAGCGCTCAGCGGGAATATACCTAAAAATTTGGTTAATCCGAAGGTCTTAAGGGAAAATAAAAAGTCATAAAGTACCCAAAAACAATCCATAGATATTTTATCTGGACGAGAGATCAGGAAGAGGGTTCTTACCACCGGTCAGATTCCGCATCGTTTTAAAAACATCGCTATTTTGAAACTCAGAGGGAGGAATTGGCTCAATGTCTTCTTCATCGAATTGTCTTTCATATGAGATTATAAAAGCCTTTGCCTTAGATATTTGAAGTTTTAAAGAATCTTCATCCAGTTTGCCTAATATGAGCTCAACAAATTCCTTACCCTTTTCATCCCCGTATAGCTTAATCGCTTCCTCCATGATTGTCTGATGGACATCGGGCTCGATTGTTTTTAAGTTTTCAATATTCTGCTTGCTTGGTTCATAAATAGAAATTAGTTTTTTACACAGCTCATTAATGGTTTTTAGATCCTTATGGATTAAATCGATCTTCTCCATCACGTCGTACAACTCTTTCTCATCAATATCAGATAGGTCAAAACCCTTATAATTACTAGGGCTGTCATAATCGGAATCGTCGAAATCATCCATAATCATCAGAGCTCCCCTTTATTCACATTTCTTAGCACATTTTTAAATACAATTCAATACACAATTCGCATTGAATAAAAAAGAGCGAAAATGAACTTGGGAGTTCATCATAATTAATTTTAAGCATCCTTAGAAGCTTTTCAAGATGTCGTTTGGTAAAAAGCAACAAAACCTTTTTAATTTGGTTTATCAAACCTCACGGCACTTTGGTTCCTATCCCGTTTCTTTTAATTATAAAACAAATGAATGTACTTATTGCAAATATTGACAGTATGTTACGGTTTTGGTAACCTGAGACTGTGTAATGGGTAAGGAGAGGGTTAATTTTATTATCCATGGCAGAGTGCAGGGAGTCTTTTATAGAGCATCGGCAATGGAGAAAGCAATAGAGCTCGGGCTTACAGGCTGGGTAAAAAACAGGCTTGATAAAACAGTCGAAGTCGTTGCAGAGGGTGATAAAAAGCAGCTTGACCATTTAATCGAGTGGTGTCATATAGGACCACCCGATGCTTATGTAACCGAAGTAGAGGTAAAGTGGGAGCCATACATCGGGGAATTCAAAGGTTTTTCAGTTAAATACAGGGAAAATTAGTTGAGGCAACAATGCTAATTAAATGCATACCAGGTGGATCTTTCCTTACCAATTGTTATTTAATTGCTGATGAAGAAACAAAGGAGGGAATCTTGATAGACCCCGGCAGCCAAGTTGAAGAAGTACTTGAAGAGGTAGAAAGACTGGGGTTAAATGTTAAAAAGATCGTAAATACTCATGCCCATATTGATCATGCAGCAGGTGTGGAGGATGCAAAGAAAACCCTAGGGGCAGAATTTTATCTTCATCCAAAGGAAGAACCTGTGCTTCAAGCCCTTCCTGAATCTGCGATGCGATTCCCAGAATTCAAGAAGGTCAAAGTCCCTAAAGTTGATAAGTACATAGAAGAAGGTGACGAAGTCGAGTTTGGCAAATATAAGGCAAAGGTAATACATACACCAGGACATACCTATGGTGGAATCTGCCTACTTATTGATGACCATGTTTTTACCGGAGATACTCTTTTCGCAGGAAGCGTTGGAAGAGTCGATTTGACTGGTGGTACAACTATGAGAGAGCTTGTCCGCTCTATCAAAACTAAGCTTATGACATTACCCCCTTCATATACCGTATACCCAGGACACGGCCCGTATACTACTATCGGAATTGAGAAGCAATCAAATCCTTTCATTGCAGGTGGAGTAATACTTTTTTAATATGAAAAAATCAATCGTTAGAACTACGTTAATAATAATATTAATATCATGTGTGATGTATCTCTTTGCAAGAGAAGGCCTTCATGTACATGAACTATATCAAGAAAACGAGCGAATAAAAGGTAAAATTGAAGAGTTTAAAATGTCAAATAAAGAGCTTGAGAAGAGAATAAATACCCTTAAAAACGATAAACTATATATAGAAAAGGTTGCAAGAGAAGAACTTGGTATGATTAAACAGGATGAAAAAGTCTATAAATTTGAAGAATAAGCTAAGCAACTTATCATACCTTCTTAACAGAACCTATTCACTTTTCCTCTCTATTTTAGTCTTATACCTAATTTATAATGGTAGCTTTCAGAGCTTCAAGTGGTATTCATTCTTGATAGGTTTATTTATAGTTATTTCGATTTTTCAAAAGTTGTATAACTTTTTAAAATATACCAACGAACTCAGTCTAATAGAAAGGTTAGAGGTTACATTTCTAATTGCCCTATTTTTTGAGGTATTAACTGAAGCATCAGGAAGAAAGCTTTTTCCCCTTATATATATTATTGCCCCGATTTTCTTTGCATACCTTGGATGGCAAGAAGCTGTACTAGCAGTTGTACTCGTTACCATCATAGAAACTACAAACCATTCCAATGGTATTGAAGTTGTCCCTCAACTATTAATACTTTTGATCTCAACATTTGGTCTAGGTTATTTAATTAAACGAAATGAGAATTTAAAGTATGGGAGAAAGCAACTCATAAATAGCATAAGAAATGTAACAAATAAGATTTTTAAACCTGCTAGAACAGAAGAAAAAACCAGATTTAACTCTACCTTCTCCTATAATGGATAAAAAACTCAAAAGTGAAATAAGAAGCTCAATCGAACTCTTAAGCGAGCTTCTGTCTCCTCATAGTGTGGTACTTTATATCAAAGGTAGAGATGGTTTTTTTGAAATTGAAGATTTCATATCAAGCAGTGAAAAATATATAGATAGAAGCCAGAAGCTACATATTCGTGGTGGTTATCTTGGATGGGTAGTAAAGACAAGAACACCCATTCTAGTTGGTGAGATTAAGAACCACAAAGAAAACCTGATCTATTATACAAAAAATATTCCTGTAAAATCAATTCTTGCAGTTCCTCTTATTCTCAAAGATGGAGAAAATGAATCGGTTAATGAGCAGGACACAATCGGCATAGTTTTAGTTGACAGCCTCAAGAAAGACGCCTTTGAAGAAAGGGAAAAGCAAATCGTTATGCTCACATCAAACAAGATAGTTGATACGCTGATCAAATTCCGAATGTCTGAAAGGATTAAGCTAAGTTTGATTGGCCTAACCTCTTTTTATGAGTATACAAATAAACTTAGTTCTACCCTAGAGCTTGATACTATAGTAGATCATGTGGTTTTAGCACTAGGTAAGGATATAGAATCAGATATTGTAGGATTAACATTAATAGATAAAGAAACAAACACAAGCATCCTAAAGCGGACAGGAATAGAAAGACGATTAGAAATAGAAGAGAAAACATTCCCAAACCTAAACACACTAGTTGGATTAGTCAGCGAAAGCCAAAAGTATTTCCATTCCGAAGACCTATCGGCAAGAGAAAAGTATAGAAGCGTGTTTGGTAAAGAAATAGATTTTGCCTGGGGAATAAATAAAATAAAGTCAATCTTTATCTATCCCCTTAAAGAAACTAAGAGTAGCATCTTACAAGAAAATGAAAACACAATCGGATGCATTATAATCGGAAGAAAAACAGAGAAGGCATTTAGTGAAGAAGGGAGGAACCTTATAGAGATCATGTGTCAAGAAGCGGCTAATTCTATTTCAAATTCTCTTACTTATAATAGGGCCAAGGAGCTTGCGATAAGGGATAGTTTAACAGGGCTTTACAACCATAGGTATTTTCAAGAAAGGCTGGATCATGAAATTGCACGTTCTGATAGATTCCTTGAAAAGCTATCGCTTATTTTAATAGATGTAGATAACTTAAAGCTCCTTAATGATAAATATGGTCACCAAGCAGGAGATTTGATTCTCATATCCATTGCTCAGTTAATTTCTAGTTCACTTAGAGATATAGATATAGTAGCAAGGTATGGTGGTGACGAGTTTGCAATACTTCTTTTACACACAAATGAGAAGGGATCAAAGGTTAAAGGAGAAAGATTGAAGCATAAAGTCGAAAAAACTGCCCTGAAATTTAAGGGAAAAGAGCTTAGTGTTACTGTAAGCCTAGGAATTGCAACATATCCAGAGAATGCATCATCAAAGGCTGCTTTGATTGAAAAGGCAGACTGTGCATTATATGAGGCAAAACGCCTCGGAAAAAATAGAACTCTCCATTATGAGGATATCGCTGAGGAAGCTGTGAAGTAATTTACGGTGATAGAGAACAGGCTAGTTATGCTTTAAAGGTTGTATATTCCCTGGCTAGCGTAAGTAAATAGTAATTAAGAACGAATTTGAGATATAAAAATTTTTCTTCTTTATCAATAATTTTACTAAAAGAACTATCTTCCCACTGTACACAGCTAACTTTGCTGAAATGAAGCCATAAATAAGCATTAACACAAAAGATTAATTTTCTCCGTATACACTGACTTTCAGAGACAATTATGCTTAACTATAATTTGAGATCAAAGCGCAAAAACTATATGAGACGAGCAATATCATCACCCAAGGAATTCTTTTTGGCGAAAGATATAAAGCCTAAAAAAGGTCTTGGACAGAGTTTCATACATGACAAGAATGTTCTTGAGCGCATATCGGAGATAGCCGAGCTTTCGAAAGAAGACGAGGTGCTAGAGATTGGGGCTGGACTTGGCGCCTTAACACTTTTTCTAGGAAAAAGAAGTAGAAGAGTAATAGCGATTGAAAAGGATAATAGACTTATAGAAAAGCTCAGACAAAATGTTTCTCATCTAGAAAACGTAGAAATAATTTCCGGCGATGCTCTACAAATTGACTTCAGAGAGTTGTACAGGGGCAATAAAATTAAGGTAGTATCAAATCTTCCTTATAGCATCTCATCCCCTATCTTATTTAAGCTTCTAGAAGAAAGGGATATTTTCTCACTTTTAGTTCTTATGCTTCAGAGCGAGGTAGGAGAAAGAATAAACGCTTTACCAGGAAGTAAACGATATGGTTCAACCTCAGTCCTTATTCAGACATACATGGATGTAAGCGTTGAACTCCGCGTGCCACCAGAAGCCTTCTGGCCCAAGCCCAAGGTGTGGTCAGTGGTCGTAAAGTTGATTCCGCTTCCGATGCCACGAATTTATATTCCAGAAGAAAAACTCTTCAAAAAAATCGTTAAAGCGGCTTTTTCATCAAGAAGGAAAATGCTTGGGAATTCCCTTTGTGTGCTTTTTCCAAAGGAAAAGATAAAAGAGATCCTAGAAAAATCAGGTATAGATGGAAAAAGACGAGCTGAAACCCTATCTATAGAAGAATTTGGAAAACTAGCCGTTTCAGTCCTTTAAAATGGGGTAAATTTATAGGCTTGAATCTCTAATATTATCTCTTCCACAACAATCTACAAGCTCCCCAAGCAAACTATTCTGGAAGGAAGTCGCCTTTGATCCAAGCCCGTTAGCCAAGATCGAGAAAACAAGCACATCGCCGCTCTTTGTAAAGAGATACCCTGAAAGCGCGTTTACGTTACTAAGATGACCAGTTTTAGCCATTACCCTACCCTCAACCTCCGACCTCCTGAACCTTTTTTTAAGCGTCCCATCAACCCCACCGATTGAAAGAGAATTTAGAAACTTTAACGAAATAACTTGGTTATTATAAGCGTATTCTAAGACATCAGTTATTGCATTTGGAGAAACCCTGTTTAGCAGTGAAAGGCCAGACCCATCAAATATCTCGAAACTATCCTTGATTCCTATTTCATGTAGAAAGTTAGAAACCACCTCTGTTCCCTTCTCCCAAGTTCCTGGCTCACCAATTATTGTAGCTCCTAACGTTTTAATGATATTTTCGCCGATAATGTTCACGCTGTTTTTATTGAACTCTGCAATTATTAAATATAGAGGGTCAGAAAAGTGGGTGTATAAAACACCCGCCCAATCAGGGACAACTCCCACAGTTACATATCCTTCCACCCTTATACCCGCGTCATCGAGAATCCTCTTAAAGGCGCTACCAGCATATAGTGTTGGGTTTCTTGTGGTAATCTCAAGCGTATACGATGGGGTTCTACGAGATATACTACCATCAAGCTTTATCGTTTTCCCCCCCTCAAGCCAAACTGCAGTAAGCCTCCCCCCTTTATTGGTTGTAATAGCCTTATTTATAACATTGACATTCGTACCTTTCGGTTCCAATGCCACTATCGGTATTCTTCCAGGTTTTGAAGGATAAACTTTTATATAGAAGGTATTGTAGTTAAGAGAGAGCGCACTAATAGGAGGGCTAAAAACATCCCCCTTCCACTTTTCCTTCCACCCCTTTCCGTATCTAATATTGTCAAAATAAGAGTCGTCTACTATTATTCCGCCTTTGATTTCTTTTACGCCTAGGCTTTTAAACTCCTCGGCAATAGTTTCAAGATGCTGAGTGCTGAGCGTAGGATCACCATATCCCTTAATGTAAAGACCCCCATGAATCACACCCTGTGTGACGTCGCCTCCTGAGTAGAATACGGTCTTAAATCTATAGTCAGGTTTAAGAATTGAAAGCGCGGTAACGGATGTTAAAACCTTTACGTTTGATGCAGGCACAAAAAGCTTGTCTGGATTGTACTGAAATATCAGCTCGTCGGTTGTTAAAGACTTTACAACAACCCCGAGCCTTCCGTTACTCAACGCCTCTTTAGGGATTGATTGTAGAATCTTGTGATAATATTCAGAATTACTGTTTGAAAAAACGATTTGACTGGATGAGAGAAGAACAAGGACGAGAAATGTAGCACAAATCCTTTTCATATTCGGGCAATTAGGCTAACACATATCCAAGGGTTTGGAAAGGGTATTTTATGTCATTTCTACATTTGGTTCTTATACGATTTCCGGTAGGAGCGGGGTTACCCCGCCCCTACTAACATCATTTTCCAGACTGTGTAGGCAATGGGTAGAGACGCATTGCAATGCGTCTCTACAATAGGTTGCCATCTAATCCTTAAGCAGATTTCAGTAGATAAGAACCCCTCAATAGAAGGCGAGGTTTTCCAACCTCGCATGGAGTAGGGATTGATGCCCTCATCAGTCCAAATATTAATGCCCGTCCTCATCTGTCATTCTCTCATGCTTTAAGAGGAAATCCATAAAATACATTTGGATGCCCGATTACTGCATTCGGGCATGGCATAGCAAATGCCCGTTCGGGGAACGGGCACTACATGAAAAATCTGCTCGTCATGAGCCCTGAGTTCATCGAAAGGTTGAAGGGTCCAACGATGAACGGTAATTCCTCAATGTGCTTCTGCCCAGTTTTTACCTATTCCAATGTCTACCCTGAGCGGTACCCGAAGTTGCCAGGCCTTTTCCATCTCTTTTTTTATGATCCTAGAAAGATCATCAATCTCACTTTCATGGATTTCAAATAACAGTTCGTCATGAACCTGGAGAATCATCCGAGACCTATAATCTCTCGAAAGCCTCTCTTGGATTTTAATCATCGCTATCTTAATGATATCCGCAGCAGAGCCTTGGATAGGCGTGTTAATTGCAGTGCGCTCTCCAATTCCCCTTGTCGTTCTATCCTTAGACTTAAGCTCTGGAATTGGGCGGCGACGCCCGAGAAGGGTTACTGCGTAACCTTGCCTTTCAGCTTCCCGAATGGACGCTTCAGTGTAAGATTTTACCCTTCTATAGCGCTTAAAATATTCGTTGATATAGCTTTTAGCAATCGTGTTTGATATGCCAAGCTGCTTTGAAAGACCGAATGGGCTAATGCCATAAATGATCCCAAAATTAATGGTTTTAGAACGCCTTCTCATCTCAGGTGTTACCAAGTCTTCTGATACTCCAAAGATTTCGGCTGCAGTCCGGTTATGAATATCACTTCCAGCTAAAAACGCACTCACAAGGCTGTCATCCTCCGAGAAGTGTGCAAGGAGCCTTAGTTCTATCTGAGAATAGTCCGCTGAAAGAAGTAGAAACCCATCTTCAGGGATAAAAGCCTCCCTAATCCTTCTTCCTTCGGGGGTTTTTACCGGAATGTTTTGTAGGTTGGGATCACTTGAGCTTAATCTCCCTGTAGAGGTTCCCGCCTGATTAAAAGATGTGTGAATTCTTCTAGTCCGGGGATTAATAAGCTTTGGAAAGGAGTCAATGTAGGTTGATTTAAGCTTTGAGAGCCCTCTATGTTCAAGCACCTTTTCAGGTACAGGGTGGAACTTGGAAAGCTCTGTTAACACCTCAACATCTGTGGACGCCTCGCCAGACTTAGTCATTTTCTTTTGTGGAAGTCCTAGCTTGTCAAAGAGAATCTCCCTGAGCTGAATAGGAGAGTTCAAATTAAACCTAAACCCTACTTGAGCGTAAACCTCTTCTGCGATTTTCTCAAGGCTCTTTTCAAAATCAATTGATAGCCTCTCGAGAAGCTCTGAATTGACTTTAACCCCGTTCATCTCCATTCGGGCAAGAACCTCTATGAATTTAAGTTCGATGTCTTTAAAAACATCGAGGAGGGTTAATTTCTCTAGCTCACTTGCGAGTTTTTTACTGAGTATCATAGCCACATCAGCGTCCTCGCAAGCATAGACCTTCGCCCTCTCTAATTCTACTTCTTCAAAGTTTATTTTATCCCTGCCAATACCAGTTACGTCTTTGTATGTAATGGTTTTGTGTTCAAGATAGTACTTAGCAAGTTCGTCAAGGCTGTAACTTAACCTTGATGCATCAATAAGATGCGCTGCTACCATTGTATCGCACGAAATTCCCCGGAGCCTAAGTCCATTTCGCTCAAGTACTATAAATTCATATTTTAGATTCTGTCCTATTTTTTTTATCGAATTGTCTTCGACTATAGGTTTTAATTTTTCAAGAACATACTTAGAATTAAGTTGTTTTGTGGAATCAAATACCGTTGACCTATGCGCAACAGGAATATAGTAAGATTCGTGGGAAGCCGGCGAAAGAGCAATGCCAACGATCTCTGCCCTCATTGGGCTCTGTGACGTAGTTTCAAGGTCTATCGAAACCTCCTTAGTCAAATCTATTCTTTCGAGCACCATGTCAAAATCCATTTCAGTTAAAACCAGATGATAATCATCGTAAGAAACCTTGCCACCAGAGGATTCAATTATAGCAATCTCTTGTTGAACCTTTTCGTTATCACCAAGCTCACGAAGAAGTGATTTAAACTCAAGCTCTTCAAAAATCTCTCTTAGCTTTTCTTTGTTAAACCCTTTATATTCAAACCCCTCTAGGCTTACGCTCATTGGAATAGAGGTCTCTATCGTAACTAGCCTTTTGCTTAAGATAGCACTTTCCTTGTTTGCCTCTAAAAGATCCCTCTGTCTTTGTGGGAGTTCATTCAGATTCTCATAGAGGCTTTCTATAGTCCTAAATTTGCCTATTAGCTCTGAGGCGGTTTTCTCTCCTACCCCACGAACCCCTGGGATGTTATCCGTCGCATCTCCAGAAAGGGCGAAAACATCTATCACGCTTTCTGGGGGTACCCCGAACCTTTGTATGACCTCTTTGATTCCTGTCTTTTTATCCCGCATTGTATCAATGAGTGTGACTTTCTCAGAAACTAGCTGGCAGAAATCCTTGTCACCCGTCACGAGAACAACACTTATACCTTTTTCTTCCATTTCTTTTGCTATAGTTCCCATGATATCATCCGCTTCGTATCCCTCGATTTGAACTTGAGGTATGCCAAGAGAATCAACCATCTCAAATATCTTGGGAACTTGAATCTTAAAGTCATCAGGTGCTTCATCTCTATTAGCCTTATATAAAGGATAGATCTCATCTCTAAACGTCTTACCCTTAGAATCAAAAACTATCCCCAAATACTCTGGACTATAATCCTTTAGAAACTTAAAAATCATGGATGTAAAACCGTATATAGCATTTGTAGGAGATCCTTTCGATGTACTTAGACTCCTTATCGCATGATATGCACGGAATATATAGGAACTCCCATCTATTAAATACAAAACTCGCTCTTTCATCTCTTTACATTGTAGGTTTTTATGGTTAGGGTGTCAAAGGAAGTCCTTAATGATCCTAGGCCATCACGATCCCATTTGCCATTTTTCTATAAAAAGAAATCTCTCAATAAATATTAGATGATTTTCACCCTTCTACCTTCTGTAGTGTTTAAACACATTCCAGAACAGGTTTGGTTAAACTTTTCAAATACCTAGGTTTGACATACAAAATTAAATATCCTAAAATGGTATCGTGGGTACGGGCTAATAATTGGGTTGATAAATTAAGTCCTTATATGCAAATAGTAATTCTTAGTTATTTAAAGCATATATCTAATTCGCTTAAACGTTTAACCAATCAGATAATACCCTCCCTTACGCTTTATGCGATTGTCTGCGAGGGGGAGAGATACCTTTAGGTTTTAACTAAGATGATAGATGAACTCAGCGCTCTTAGGTTGATTAAAGAGCGATTTCAAAAGGTATCAAAAAATATCGCTATCGGGATTGGAGATGACGCCGCTGCGGTTAAAATTAACCCTGAAAACCTTTTGCTAGCCACAGTAGATTCACAGGTAGAGGGTGTTCATTTTGTAAAAGGTGTTATTTCCGCCAAAGAGTTAGGCAGAAAAGCCATTGCTGTATCTGTGAGTGACATAGGGGCAATGGGTGGGATACCAAAATTTTTCCTAGCTTCTGTGGGATTCTCTGGAGAGGAGGATGAAGGTTTTCTCGAACAGTTAATGGATGGATTTCAATCCGGTGCAGAAGAATTTAAAGTTGATCTGATTGGTGGGAACCTAAGTTCGTCACAAAAACTCTTCCTCGACATAACAGTTCTCGGGGAGGTTGAGCAACATCTTATGGTTAAAAGAATTGGTGCTACCCCTAAGGATATTATCTACGTGAGTGGTACACTTGGCGACTCAGCACTCGGATTAAGAGTACTTCAAAGCAAAACGAATAGAGAAAAGAATTGGTTTCTAATTTCAAGACACATTTTACCTCAGCCCAGACTTAAACTCGGAAGAGAGCTTGCTAAAAAAAGGCTTGTAACATCAATGATAGACATAAGCGATGGGCTTATTCTTGATCTTGAACGTATAACAATCGAGCATGGATTAGGTGCAGAGATTTACATTGAACAGACGCCAATCTCTTCTTATTACAGAGACTGTATATCTGATTTCACAAAAGACCTTTATGACCTTGCACTTTCAGGGGGAGAGGACTATGAGCTTCTTTTTACTTCACCTAAAGATAAAAGAGAAGAAATAAAAGAGATTTCAGAGAAACTCAATATCAAAATCACAGAGATTGGGTGTGTAACAACTAAGCCCCGGGTAATGGTATTAGATAGTAATAGAAATGAAATAAAGGTAAAACGAAGAGGATTTATCCACTTTGGCAATTATTAGGTACGAATTGACACAAATTTGCCGATTTTGGATTTCGGAATTGGAATTTCGGATTTTTTTAATCCGCATCCCGCGTAGAGACGCCATTAATGGAGTTTCTGCAAGATAGCAACAAAATGATAGACCTACCCTTAAATTACACCCTTTTTCTAATCGTTATTCTTCTTATGCTCTCAGCCTTTTTCTCTATGTCTGAAGGTTCGCTCTTTTCCCTTGGCAGGCATCAGCGTGAGAAGATAAAAAAAGAGGGGAAAAAAAGCGCAGCGCTGATTGAGAGGTTGCTCAAGGATCCTTACAAGCTGATAATTACGATTCTACTAGCAGATGAGGCAATTAACGTTGCTTATACGAGCATTGTTACTTCAACCTTGAGAAAAATAATTCATTTACCCTCCGATCAGATAATCACATTAATCTGCATTGGAATAGCTTCCCCTACTCTTCTACTACTTGGTGAAATAGGTCCAAAAACGATAGGTGTGAAGTATCCGCGACTTTTATCAACCATTGTTTCATATCCCCTTAATTTATTTCACATAATAATAACTCCATTTAGATGGATAATCATGGTTCTCTCAATAGGGCTCACTTGGCTTCTTGGGGGAAAGATAGAGCATGAACAAAGAACAGGTTTTAACCCTGATGAAGTAAAAGCTCTAGTAGGTCTTGGAAGTGAAGAAGGGGTGGTAACAGATATTGAGAGGAAACTAGTAGGAAGCCTTTTTAAGCTTGAGGAAGTCCCAGCTTATAAGATAATGACCCCTAGCATTGACTGCTTCTTTCTTCCTGTAACCATCTCTTCAGCCGATGCAATCATAGAGGTCAAGAAAAGAGGGTTTTCAAGGATTCCCGTTTACAAGGGTGATAGAGATAACATTGTTGGAATCCTCTATGTAAAAGACCTCCTTTCTGCTACTGCCCCAGATGGACTCACACTCGAGGGTCTTATAAGACCGCCTTATTTCATACCACGAACAAAAAGGGCATTTGATTTACTCCGTGAGTTTCAGCAAAAGAGAATCCACATTGCTATTGTCGTAGATGAGTACGGAAGGGTAGACGGTATTGTTACGATGGAAGACATATTAGAAGAGCTTTTTGGCGAGATAGAGGATGAAAGAAGGGTTACGAAAGAGCACACTATTAAAAAGGATGGAGAAGCTATCCTAATTCCCGGAAGCCTGAAGATAGATGAATTTAACGACACCATTCTTTTTAGCGTGCTTAGGTTTGGAGGGCTTGAGAACCTGGCGGCGGAACTCGAACTATCAATTCTCCCCGCTGAAGAGGATCACGAAACAATGGGCGGGTTTGTATTTGACCTTTTTGGAAGGTTCCCACACGAGGGAGAGCATGTTTCTTACGGCAGTATAATTTTTACGGTGAACAAGGTTTCTGGAAAAAGAATCACTGAGATAAAAGTAGAAAGACTAAAAAAAGAGGGATCTAATGTCGCTTGAGTTAGTTATTATTGTTATTGCAACCTGTCTTCTTCTTCAGGCCTTTTTTGCAGGCTTCGAAATAGCACTAGTTTCTTGCGATAAAATCAAGATGAAATCCCTTGCTGAAGGGGGTTCAACACGAGCAAAGCTCGTGCTTAAATCATTCCTAGAGATTGAGCGTTTTATAAGCACTAGCCTTGTCGGAATAAATCTCTCGCTAATTACTAGCACGGTCATTCTAACCTTTTACATCCAAGACACATACGGAAAAGGAAAGGAGTTCTATGTGGTTTTAATCCTCTCTCCGCTAATCGTGATCTTCGGTCAAGTAGTGCCAAAAGCCGTTTTTCAAAAAAGAGCAAGCACTATGGTTCTCTGGTCAATCTACCCACTCTGGGTTGCATCAAAGATATTCTCCCCTATTCTCTTTCAAATAAACCTCTTTATAAAAGGGCTTTTTAAACTCCTAGGAAGCACTGAAAACCCATTTATAACAAGAGAGGAGCTCCTTCACGCTATTGAAGGTGATGAGACAATACGCCAGGGTGGATACAGGGAAAAGATTATAAAAAGAATATTTAGATTCTCTGAGACAAGGGTTGACGAGATAATGATTCCATTAATTCAGGTCTGCGCCCTCAACGAGGATACTCAAACAAAAGACGCCGTTAAGATAATAAAGGAAACCGGACATTCTAGAATCCCGATCTACCACGAAAGAGTGGATAATATTACAGGCATGCTCCAGGCATTTGATCTACTCGGTGCGAAACCAGATGACCCTATAAGGGACTTTTCACTCACCCCGTTTTATGTTCCTGAAACTAAATCTGTTGATGAGCTTCTAGATGAGATGAAAGAGAAATCTGCCGGAATGGCTGTTGTTGTGGATGAATACGGCGGAGCTGTAGGAGTTATAGCACTCGAAGATATTCTTGAAGAGGTAGTTGGTGAAATTGAAGACGAATATGACAAGGGTATTAGGCTATGGAGAAAAATCTCGGAGAGTGAATACCTAATAAACCCGAAGATCGAGATAGAGAAGGTGAATGAAGAGTTAGGACTCGGAATTCCAGAAGGAGAATATGATACACTAAGCGGCTTCCTTCTTTCAGAAGTTGGCTCAATTCCTAAAGTCGGAGAGGAGATTCCTTTTAAGAATCACAGATTTATAGTGACCAAAGCCTCCCTCAGATCTGTAGAGGAAGTAAAATTAATAGCGGGGAACTAGAATGGAGATGTCATCCTGTCCTTCTTAGATTCCCGCTAAAACTTGTACCCGCATGCTTTAAGCGGGTAACATGCGGGAATCACAGCCCTTCTGTCATTCCCGTCCTCAGGTTAAACCGGAGGATCAATCGGGCATCCACCGTTCCTGTCATACCCGAGTGCAGTTATCGGGTATCCATGTCACATATTCCATTATCCGAGGTTACAAAACCTCGGCTATCGTGTTGTGATTATTTGAAAATAACATTCGATAGCAGCGACTTTCTAGTCGCTGATTTTAACAAGAGAAATTTATCGCGTCTAGCCTATCCTGAGCGGGCGGTCAGTAGATTTTGAGCAAGACTTATAATCCACCCATAATAGATGCGCGATGTAAACAAAAAATGGTTATACCAACGGTTTATCACCAGGGGGGAGACCACCAATTCTTTCGATAAACTCAGACAGGCTTGCTGGTGTTCAGTTAGTAGGACATAAGCAAGGCCCGTTGCATACCTAGTATGTTTTTGATCAACTTTCATAAATCCGACAACTTTTTCTTAGTGCTTATTTGTGGCTAAGTAGTCAAATTTCAGATATTATTCTGGCAAATGTTAAGACGAGCCGCTTTAAAGAAAAAAACCTCTGAGGTAGAGGTTTCGGTTGACATTAACCTAGACGGGAAGGGAAAGTACGATATTGAAACAGGTATTCCCTTTTTCAATCATATGCTTTCACAATTTGCAAAACACGGATACTTTGACCTTACGCTCAAAGCAAAAGGCGACATTGAAATAGACTATCACCACACAGTGGAAGATGTCGGGCTTGCTTTAGGCGAGGCTTTTCTTAAAGCCCTAGGAGATAAAAGGGCAATATCAAGGTTTGGAGAGGCGTTTGTACCATTTGATGACACGCTTGTATTTGCATCGGTTGATCTGAGCGGGAGACCTTATTTTGCATATAAAGTACGTACACCTAAAAGCAAGGTCGGAGATTTTGATATAGAGCTCGGACGAGAGTTTTTCAAATCTCTTTCTAATGCGCTAAAATGCAATCTCCATATCGAACAAAAATATGGCAACAATCTTCACCATATAATCGAAGCAACCTTTAAAGCAGTCGGACGCGCGCTTGATAAGGCTTCAAGCATAGACTCACGCTCAGAGGAAATCCCGTCAACCAAGGGAAAACTTTAACTATTGAGCCACGAATTGACACGAATGACCGCGAATGAAAAGAAAAAATTGAATATAAAGATTTTAAATTTCTTATTCGTGTATATTCGTGCTCATTAGTGGCTAAATAATGGGAAACTCTAATGATTGCTATTGTAGATTACGGAATGGGAAATCTTAGAAGTGTAAAGAAGGCGTTTGAGTCCCTTGGATTTCTACCTACTGTGACAAGGAATCCAGAAGAGACCTTGAACTCAGACGGGCTTGTTCTCCCCGGTGTTGGCGCATTCGGGGATTGTATGAAAAACCTCGAAGATTTCGGTTTAGTAGATCCGATAAAGTCGTTCATAAATACTGGGAAGCCGTTTCTAGGAATCTGCCTTGGTCTTCAACTCCTATTTGAAGAAAGCGAAGAATCCCCAGATGTGAAAGGGCTTCGTATTCTAAAAGGCAAGGTTATCAGGTTTCCGAGATTCGATGAAGAAAGGCTCAAAGTCCCACACATGGGATGGAATCAAGTAGAGGTTGAGCGCACACTCTCGGTACTAAAAGGGATACCTGGTGGGAGCTGGTTTTATTTTGTTCACTCGTATTTCCCAGAACCAGAAGACAGCAGTGTAATTGCAGGAAAAACTCAGTACGGTATAGAATTCACATCCGCAATAGAGAAAGATAATGTCTTTGCCTGCCAGTTCCATCCCGAGAAAAGTAGTACCCTAGGCCTCAGGATTCTTGAAAACTTTGCGGTTATGTGCGGGGAGAAGAAGAGAGGAGTATAACACGATTCCAATTATGAATTTGCTAAAAAATTTCTTCCTTTTATTTCCTGATCCACTTAGTTTTCTTTGCACAAAGCAAATGTTGGCGTGAATTTTAGCAGGGTTAGAAAACCCTGCCTATAGGCCGTGATTGTTATTCCACCAATCAAGATAGCGGGGACATTCTTGTCCCGCATATTTAAAAAACTTCTAATCGTATATTGCCTTGTAGACTCCATAGCTCCTTAGAACCCTTTTTACATAGTTCCTTGTTTCCTGATATGGAATTTCTTCAATAAACTCATCAACCTCCAAGTTGTTTAGTTTTTCTACCCATCTTGCCACATTATGCGGTCCAGCATTGTAGCTAGCAATCGCAAGATAGACAACTCCGTTATACTGCTCTAACACCTCTTGGAAATATGCTGTTCCGAGCTCTATGTTTACGATTGGGATATAAAGCATGTCAGTATTATATCCACTAATCCCAACCTTCTGTGCCGTGCTTCTCCCTGTATCTGGTATAAGCTGCATTAGCCCAATAGCACCAGAACGAGAAACAGCATCATCTTGAAACCTGCTTTCCTCTCTAATTATCGAGTATACGATGAACTCATCCGCCTGATATTTTCCAGAGTGTAATCTTACAATCTCATTAAATCCCTTCGGATAGGAAAGCCAGTAAGCTTCAGGAAGTCTAATATCCTGTGCAATCTTTATCGAATGGTTAAATTTCTTAGCTCTATTGTATAGCCTACTTACATCCATCAAATCCCATGTATTGGTAACCTCTTTCTCCAATTCCAGTATTTCTAAAATTGCATCATCAAAAGTACCTAGCTCTATCAACAACTCAGCTTTACTCTTCCTTGGATTTACCTTTTTAACCATGTCAGTTTTCGTGTTGGAATTTGGAGAAATATTAAGTTTTGGTATGGAACCCAACTTCTTTAATGCTATATAGGAATAATAGGTTGGATTATCAGAACGGGCTAGACTTTCATAGATATTTATAGCCTCCTCCTTTCTACCCATTTTTTCTAGGATTCTCGCTTTCCAATAGGTAGCCCTTGCTGAATTATTTGGAGATTCAGAATTGGTAAACGATGAAAACGTAACTAGAGCCTCTCTTAATCTTCCATTCCTATAATGAACCCATCCAAGATTCCATGCAGCATCTTCAGCGAACTCACTACTTGGATATGTTCTTATGAGTAAGTCGTAAAGCTCAAGTGCCTTCTTAAAATCCAAGTTAACCTGGTAGAGACGCGCAGCGCTATATAGCGCCTCTGGAGCCATATCGCTGTTGGGATAAAACAAAGGGATTTGAGTTAGGATTTCTGCAGCTTCCTGATCGCGCCCTAGCTTAAGGCTAATCTTTGACATCCAGAAAAGCGCCTCCGGGGAGCTAATTCCAACCAGAATATTCGAGGCTTCGTCAAGTTGACCTACACGATACTTTATAATAGCTGTTTTGAGCTTTACATCATCGGTCTTTTTTGAGACCATATCAAAGTATTTAAGTGCTGAATCCCACTTCGTTAGTTTAAACAGTCTCTCAGCCCTTCTTAGGAAATCGGACTCATTAAGTAAAAATGGAAGCCCTTCCCTTTCACTAATTTGTGAAGCCTTTGCTAATGCACCTTCTGAAAACCTAGACTCAGGAAACTCTATCCAAAGTTCTTTGTATGTGTTTACGGCTTCTTTGTATTTTTTCTGCCTCTCCAATGATTCACCAATATCGTTTAATAAAGACGCCCTAACCAAGGGATCACTTTCATCAGCATATAGAGACCTAAACATATTTTCAGCTTTTGCATATTCCCCCATATTTGAATAAAGTTCGGCGATTTGAATAAGTGTCTTTTTTCTTAAACTGCTAGTAGGATAGTTTGTTAAAACCTTTTGAAATTGCTCTTCCGCACTTGTTAAGTTTCCTAAACCCTTTTCTCCAATTGCACGGTAGTAACTCACATAGTCAGCAATTACACTGAGTTCGTTTTCGAGTCCACTTAGTATTGTCACCCCTTCTGCAAACCTCCCAAGTTGTATGTAGCAGTACCCCTTTTTATATTTCTCACGAGGATTTTCTTTATCTTGAAGGGATAATTGAACTAGACTTTGGCAATCTATCTCCGCTAGAGCATATGAGTTAAAGAGATAAAGGGAAACTAAGATTCCGAGGAGGGTTGAAATAAACGTCGTAGTAGTGGAGAACCCTGCAGCATGGAAAAGACAGTCCCTTTGGTCATTGCGAGGAGCGAGTGAGCCAAAGCCCAGAGCGAAGCGAAGGGGACGAAGCAATCCCAAAAGAGAGATTGCTTCGCGGAGTTTATACTGAGCACATTCGATTCTCTCAGTGCAAGCTCCGCAAATGTGCTTGCAATGACAGTAAAAACCCTGTAGCAAGCTATAGAGAATTATCGAGTTAAATTGGAAGAATATATTTGCGCTATAGTGTTTATTCATTAACGGTTCACCTTCTACTCCTTTTTGGGTCAAGAATGTCCCTAATCCCCTCACCCAAGAGGTTAAATGAAAGCGCAGTTAAAAATATAGCAATACTTGGAAATGCTATCAGATGAGGTACTGTTCTCATCCCCTGCCAGCCTGTGCTTGCGAGCGTCCCCCAACTCGCCTGAGGTGGAGATATTCCAAGCCCAAGAAAGCTCAAAGTAGATTCTGCCAATATTGCATAAGGTATTGCAAAGGTAAGTGTCACAATTAAGGGACTCAGAATATTTGGAAATAGATGCACTATAAACACCCTAAAAGGAGAGGCTCCTAGGCTTCTAGCTGATTCAATGAAGGTTAAGGTTTTTACCTGCATAACGCTTCCCCTAACAATCCTGGCAACACGCATCCACGCGGTTAGTCCAAGTGAAATAACTATCCCTTCTACCCCCTTTCCAACTATAAGTGTCATAAGAACAATAAGGAGAAGGTCCGGAAGAGAATAAAAAACATCAACAATTCTCATCATTAACTCATCTACCTTTGCCCCAATGTATCCTGAAACCGCACCATAGGTTGTGCCAATTACAAGTGCAACAAGAGCTGTCCCAAGTGCAACAGCCATTGAAACCCTTGCTCCGTAAATTATTCTGCTTAAAATATCTCTTCCAGCTTCATCCGTTCCCATCGGATGTTGTTTACTTGGAATACTGAGTGTATTTTCAAAATCCGTTTCGTCATATTTATATGGAGAAATATATGGAGCGGCAGCAGCAAGAAAAATAACAAATACGATAAAGGTAGCCGTTGTGATTACTTGAGCCTTTAGAATCAACTTGTTAAGCCTTTCCCATTAAGTTAAGCTCAAGATAACATAAAAAAGAAATTTTAAATAGGTTGGTTGTAACAAGTTTATATAAAAAATCACTACATAAAATCTACTTTTTGAAAATTCTTTAACATCACCTTCTATCGGGATAGGTGGCCTTAACAACAGTTTTAATTCCTCCTCTAACATTGAAGTCCCCGATCACTTCTGCCCTTATAGGTCTACACGCCTCTACTATGTCATCAAGAATTTTATTTGTCACATGTTCGTGGAACTGTCCCGTGTCACGATATGAAAACATATAGAGTTTAAGAGACTTTAGTTCTATGCATAGCTCATCTGGAACGTACTTAATTTTTATCACCGCAAAATCAGGCTGTCCTGTTCTTGGACAGAGGCATGTAAATTCGGGACAGGTTATTTCAATCTCATACTCTCTACCCCGATACTGATTCTTGAATGTCTCTAGCTTTGGTTGTCCCATTAATAAACAAGCTCTAATGACCAATTCCCAATATTGTTTGTGATTTGAGATTTGTTATTTGGAAATTGTAGTTTATGAGTGCACTGACAACTCGATTTCATAACCGCCCTTTATCTTCTTTACCCTCTTCTCGTTATAGCCATGCATGACGTACTGAAGTCCCTTTTTTGCAGCCTCCCTGATTTTTTGCTCAGATTTCTTTTTGAGCTCACCCTTTGTTTTAGCCTTCACTGTTATAAGCATCGCAGGCATGTTTACTCACCTCTCCTTTACATCAATTCTTGAATTCTTGAAAGTTATTTTATCCTACATATCCGCCTTAGGGAAGGAGAAACCTTGACTCCAATCAAAATATTATAAATACTAAAAAAACACCTTTGGTGGGGGATCGTCTAACGGCAGGACGATGGGCTCTGGACCCATTAATCTAGGTTCGAATCCTAGTCCCCCAGCCAGTTATTTCCCGCTATAGTATAAGGTATTATTGAATTGCGCCATTAATCGCACGAGGATCTGTCCTAAGCTTGGTCCCCGATTTAATCAGGGAAGGAATAGCACTCCCACGTTATTGTAGAGACACGCCATGGCGTATCTCTACTTCTAGATACAATAGAGTTGCGCCAGAGCCTGTCCAAAACGAGGTCGAAGGGATTAGGATAAATGGATTTAACCGACATAAGACACAAGAGCGTTAATCCATTATATTATAAAATCTTATAAACATGCCCAGAGAAACACTAATTGATTTCTTTAATGACCTTTCTAATAAACAAGGCGAATTTATTGTTTATGACGATGGCTACCGAGGCTGGACATATACATATAGGGATGTCGTCGTTTCTGCAAAGGCCTTTTCGCTCAAACTGCGTGCCGAAAATTTCAAGAAAGGTGACAAGGTTATCTTCTGGAGCGAGAACCGAGCAGAGTGGGTAATCACATTCTGGGGATGCCTTTTAGCAGGCGTAGTGGTTGTGCCTATTGATTACCAAGCTTCCTCCGATTTCCTTCTAAGGGTACAGCAAATCGTTAAAGCCCGCTTGATCTTAATTGGTGAAGAGGTATCCCCCGCTTCAATAGAGAAAGGAATCCCTGTCTGGCGCCTTAGAGATATCGAGTGGGCTATTGATTCGACCTCTGATAACCATGACAAAATGATTGATCACACTTATGAAAGTAAAATCAGCGAAACCCAGTCTTCTGAAGCAGTTAATAAAATCACAAGGGACGATATTGCAGAGATCATCTTCACGTCTGGGGCAACGGCAGAACCAAAGGGGGTCGTAATCACTCATCGTAATATCCTTGCCAACATCATTCCGATCGAGCATGAAGCTTTGAAGTTCCGGAAGTATCTCCGCCCATTCTCTCCTATTCGATTTCTAAATCTTCCCCCATTAAGTCACCTCTTTGGACAGGCTACGGCTATCTTCGTCACACCTATGCTCTCGGGCACAGTGGTCTTCATGCGGGGCTATAACCCGCACGAGATTGTGAAGCAGATCCACAAGCGGCGTATATCTGTTCTAGTGTGTGTACCAAAGATGCTCGACGTTCTCCGCTCTTATATCGTACGCATTGAGCCTAGCTTAACTAAACTACCCTACAAAAAGCGGCACATCGCTTTACGTTGGCTTAAGCACTGGAAGATCCACCGCCTATTCGGTCTTAAATTCTGGAGCATCGTGGTGGGGGCTGCTCCACTCGATCCTGAGCTTGAAGAGTTCTGGTCAAGCCTCGGTTTCATTGTGATTCAGGGTTATGGGCTTACCGAGACAGCCCCTATAGTAAGTTTCAATAACCCCCTCGACACACAAAAGGGATCTGTCGGAAAGGCAATCCAAGGCGTTGATGTGATGCTCGCTCCTGATGGCGAGATCCTAGTGCGCGGAGAGATTGTGACACCTGGGTACTACCATGCGACTGCAGAGACTGCTGAAGCATTCGAGGATGGCTGGTTTCACACAGGTGACATTGGCGCCTTCGATAAAGAGGGCCGCCTTTACATACGCGGCCGGAAGAAAGAGATGATCGTTACCCCTGAAGGGCTTAACGTATTTCCAGAAGATGTTGAGCGCGTTCTTAATGCTATTCCAGGTGTAGTCGAGTCCGCCGTTGTAGGTGTAAGAATCGGCGGAGAAGAGCGCATACATGCCGTGATTGTACTAGATTCCAGCAAATTGGGAAGACAATACGTGGCAGACCCGAACGAGGTGATGCGTCTGGCAAATTTACAACTAGAGAGCCATCAGAAGGTACGTGGTGTGACAATATGGCCCGGCGAGAAGCTTCCGCGCACCGAGGGGACACAAAAGCTAAAGCGACTTGAGATCAAGGAGTGGATTGAGAAGGAAAGATTACCGTCTGAAGCTCCTACTTATGATGATACGATCGAGTCACTCATAGCAAAGATTGCTGGCTACCGTCCTTCAAAGCCCGGTATGACTATAGAGGAGCTTGGCCTTAGCTCACTTGAGCGAGTGGAACTCCTTATAGAGCTTGAGGAGAAATTTCAGACAAGAATAGATGAGCTCGCCTTTGCCGAGGCTCGTAACGTTGGAGATATTCGCTCGCTTATCGAGCGTTCATCTTCTGAACCTGTAATTGAGCCAGTAGAGTTTCCTTCATGGAACCGTCACTGGATTGTGCGTATGATCAGACGGCTTAGCCTCGCAACATGGATTCTTCCCCTCTGCCGCCTTTTTGCTTCGATTCGAGTGGGAGGACTCAAGGAAATCGAGTCGCTCGATGGACCTGTAATATTTGCTGCAATTCACAGAAGCCATATGGACACCCCTGTAATGTTTTCAGCACTACCTCCCCGCTTTAGATATAATCTTGCACCTGCAATGTCCAAAGAATTCTTTAAGGCGCACTTCTTTCCTAAAGAGCACAAATGGTGGCAGTGGTTCGTCAAAAGCCTGCAGTATTATCTTGTAACCTTCTTCTTCAACGCCTTTCCGCTACCACAACGTGAGGCGGGAGCGCGTCAAGCGCTTCGTTATATAGGAGAGATGGTGGACGATGGCTTCTCAATCCTCATTTTTCCCGAAGGAGGACGCTCCGATAGTGATGAGATCAAGCCATTTCAACCTGGTGTCGCCCTCATAGCGTCCCGGCTTAAACTTCCTGTGGTTCCAGTTCTCTTGGAAGGAACGGAACGTGTGCTCCCTCGCAATTGGAAGACGGCACGTCCCGGACGCATACGAGTGGTCTTCGGTCCTCCACTCCGACTTGAGGGTGATGATTATCAATCACTTACAAAAAATGTAGAGGAAGCAATTAGGCAATTGAAGTAATTTTAAGTGTGCGATTAAAAAGAACTCATTAATAACCTAAATTTGGATGATTTAGGTAGAAAAGGTAAATTATATAATGATTTCTTTATGTTGTCGTTTTGAATAATTACAAGATTGAGCTACAGAGATAATCGAATGTATGATATAGAAACTCTTCGGCGGATTTTAAAAGAAAATCACACTATTGCTGTAGTTGGACTTTCGGCAAACTGGTATCGTCCAAGCTATTTTGCAGCGAAATACCTTCAGGATCACGGGTATAGGATTATTCCCGTAAATCCTGCCTACAAGGAGGTATTAGGAGAAAAGTGCTATCCGAGTCTACTTGATATTCCAGAGAAGGTAGACGTTGTTGATATCTTCCGCAAGCCAGAAGATGTGCCAGAAATCGTTGAGGATGCAATCAAAATCGGCGCAAAGGTTGTGTGGATGCAACTAGGAATCATAAACGAAGAGGCTGCCAAAAGGGCTCAAGAGGCAGGGCTTGAGGTAGTTATGAATCGCTGCATGAAGATCGAACACGCACGTTTATTTGGAGGACTTAATTTTATTGGAGTCTATACAGGTGTGATTTCTTCTAAAAGACCCAGGTGGCTACCGTATTAAAAGACCGTCATTCCCGCATGATTTTAGCGGGAATCCATTATTATTCTTGTGGATGCCCGATAAATACATTCGGGCATGACAAAATGTAAGATATGAGTAATTAAAGAACATTGTGTTCTTTCTTCCTAGTGGTTAATAGCTGTTCAAGGAGGAACAAATGCCCGATAGGAAATTTGGTTTTGAAACTCTTTGTCTCCATGCAGGTCAACAGCCTGATCCAACGACTGGTTCTCGCGCCGTTCCTATTTATCAATCCACAGCTTACGTCTTCGATAGCACTGACCATGCAGCGAGTCTTTTTAACCTACAGACGTTCGGAAATATTTACACACGAATTATGAACCCTACAAACGCTGTGTTTGAAGAGAGGATGGCAGCGCTTGAAGGCGGACGAGGTGCGTTAGCAGTGGCTTCAGGAATGGCAGCTCAGATGGTAGCAATTCTAACTATAATTGAAGCAGAAGACGAATTAGTTTCTTCAAGCACACTATATGGAGGCACGTATTCTCAGTTTGATGTTAGTTTCAGAAAACTGGGGATAAATACTAAATTCGTAAACCCTGATGAACCCGAAAATTTTAAGAAAGCGGTAACCAAAAAGACAAAAGCCATATTTGCAGAGACAATAGGCAACCCATTAATTAACGTTCTTGATATTGAGGCCGTTGCAAGTATTGCACATGAAGCAGGAATTCCGCTTATTGTTGACAACACATTTGCTACTCCGTATCTATGCAGACCTTTCGAGTTCGGAGCCGATATTATTGTGCACTCAGCCACAAAATTCATCTGCGGCCATGGAACGTCTATTGGAGGAGTAATTGTAGAGTCTGGGAAATTTCCCTGGGACAACGGAAACTTTCCTGTTATGATGGAGCCTTCAAAGGCCTATCATGGTGTGAGGTTCTATGAAACATTTGGGGACTTTGGCTACATAATGAAGGCAAGGGTGGAGACGCTTAGAACCTTCGGACCCGCGCTTAGCCCTTTTAATTCATTTCTATTTATTCAAGGCTTGGAAACCCTTCATCTTCGGATGGAAAGGCACTGCTCAAATGCCTTGGCCGTTGCTAAATTCCTAAAGGATCACCCCGCAGTAACTTGGGTTAATTACCCCGGACTTACTGACAACCCATATCATGAGCTTGCAAAAAGATACCTTCCTAAAGGTGCTGGCTCTATTTTCACATTTGGAATTAACGGTGGCAAAGAAGCCGGAGTTAGATTTATAGAAAGCGTTCAGCTTTTAAGTCATCTTGCAAACGTAGGAGATGCAAAAACGCTTGTTATTCATCCTGCATCCACTACACACCGCCAGCTTACGGAGGAGGAACAATTAACCGCCGGAGTAACTCCCGATATGATAAGAATATCAGTCGGACTTGAAACTATTGATGATATTATATGGGATATTGAACAGGCGTTAGATAAGTCACAAAAGGTAAAAATAACAATTTAGCCACGGATCGGCACGAATGAAAAGAAAATACTTTGGTTATAAGATAAAAGATAATCGTAGGAGCGGCTTCCAGCCGCGACAGCGATAAGGTCGCGCCAGGGATGGCGCTCCTACAATAGATCATTCGTGTAAATTCGTGTTCATTAGTGGCTAATATTCAAAAAGGTAAAGGCATGGCCTCCAAGGAACTCGGGGAATCCCCAGTAGTTATTGTAGAGCACGGCTCTGTCGGGCTAATTGAAACCAAATACTATACTTTTTCATACCCTCCAAATAAGTTCGTTCTTGATAATGGTGAAAAACTCGGACCGATTACGTTTGCTTATGAAATCTACGGTAAGTTAAACGAAACTAAAGATAATGCAATTCTAATTGAGCATGCCCTTACAGCAAGCGCCCATGCCGCAGGTAAACATAGACCCGATGACAAATACCCCGGCTGGTGGGATGTTATGATTGGTCCGGGAAAGGCTTTTGACACTAATAAGTATTTTGTCATTTGCTCAAATATTCTAGGTAGCTGCTATGGTTCAACGGGGCCCTCATCAATTAACCCAGAAACAGGAAGACCCTACGGTTTGACATTTCCTCTAATCGGAATACGTGATATGGTACGCGTCCAGAAGGAGCTTACCAGACATCTCGGAGTTAAGCAGATTCGCAGCATCGTAGGGGGTTCAATGGGAGGGATGCAAGCAATCGAATGGGCACTTCTTTATCCCGACATGGTAGACTCGATAATTCTCATTGCCTCAGCACCAAGATCAACCCCACAGTCTATCGCGATTCACAAAGTTGGTCTTCAGGCCATTATGGACGACCCAAACTGGAACAACGGTGATTATTATGGAAAAGAACCACCTAATAAAGGGCTTGCAATTGCAAGAATGATCGGTCACATAACATATCTAAGCGACGAGTGGCTATGGCAAAAATTCGGAAGAAGACACACGGATCCAGATATGATGAAACTTCGTTTGGACAGCAAGTTTGAGATAGAAAGTTACCTCGAATATCAGAGCTCAAAGTTTGTCAAGAGATTCGATGCAAACAGTTATATCTATCTTATGCGGTCAATCGACATCTACGATGCCGCAGAAGGATACGCAAACCTAGAAGAATCGTTCAATAGAATCAAATGTAAAAAGGTTCTTGTGTCGTCCTTTTCAGCAGACTGGCTTTATCCCGCATATCAGTCAGAAGAGATTGTAAAAGCACTTGTGGAAAACAACATTGTCTTCACTTACAGTAAAATTGAATCCGCCTATGGACATGATTCGTTCCTTCTCGAACACGAGAAGCTCACTCATCTTATTACCAACTTTTTGGATTCATTGGAAAAAATAGAATAATACCATATATATCCCTTCACTATTTCTGATTTTATAATCCTCTGGTGAGAAGAAAACTTCAAGATTATACAAATATTTATTACAAACAAAAACTCGATTCTTACATCTTCACTTGCACATCTCTATCCAAATCTTCTTTCTGAGATTGGGATATTCGTGCTTGCTAGGTTATAAAGTTGTTCCCATCAAAAAATGTTTTTAGCTTTTTAATAATTCATTAAACTCTTCAACACTCAAACCGGATTGGCGAATTAGCTTTCTTAAAAGTCCGGGTTTCAGAGTTTTGTGATTTGGAATTGTTAGGGGCAGATGCAATTGCGGATTTTTCTCATTACGCATCCGAACATGACTTCCCTTTTGACGAACGACTTTATAGCCGATTTTTTCAAATACTTTAATTGCCTCTCTGGCAGAAATAATTGGGATTTTCATATTTCATGGGTAAAAGGGAAATCTGCTAATTTGTCAAGACCCCTAGGAATAACTGGATTTTCATACGGTTACCGTAACACTGCCAATTAACACATGAGCAGTATCGGGAATTAGTTCGCCATGTTCTTTCATATCCTCAAGGCAAAGCTCAATAGCCTCTTTTATATTCTCAAGGGCTTCCTCAATCGTATCGCCTTGACTAAAACAGCCAGATAGAGACGGACAGGAAACTACATAACCTCCTGTTTCATCGGGTTCTATAAGTACCTTAAAGTCCAAAACTCCCGGGAGTTTCTTTCGTTTTGCCATTAGAAAACCTCCACTTTCATTATACCAACTTATTAGAACAGAATAAAATTTGCAAATGCTTTTGAATTCACTGGATTGAATAGTTCCTAGTTAGAAAAACCTGGGGGCAGACCTGGGTGTGCTTACCTGCCTTTAAATACAGGCTGGCGCTTCTCTAGAAACGCCCTCATACCCTCTTGAGCATCCTCAGTGAGTGCACTTGAGGCCATAACCTCTACCGCATACGCATATGCCTTCGGTTGGTCGAGGTCTATCTGAGCGTAAAATGCTTGCTTGCCGATACCCTTCGAGAGTACGCTTCCACGCGTCGCACGCTCAAGGAGAGAACGAGTTTCTTCATCAAGCCTCTCTGCTGGGACAACTTTATTTACAAGCCCCCAGTCGGCGGCTGTCTGTGCATCAACCGGATCACCTGTCATCAGCATCTCAAGCGCCCGCTTACGACCAATAGCACGACTTACGGCAACCATTGGAGTTGTACAAAACCATCCACCTTTCCCACCGGGAGTAGCAAAGTATGCTTTTTCCGATGCAACAGCTAAGTCACAGGTAGCAACAAGCTGGCAGCCCGCTGCCGTTGCTAAACCGTGTACTCTCGCAATAACAGGCTGTGGAATTGACTGCATTGTCGTCATCAGTTCGGTACAAGTACTTAGGAGTGCTCGCATGTCATTTAAGTTACGCCCAGCCATATCAGAAAAGTCATGACCGGCCGAGAATACTGGACCGTTAGCAGCAAGTATAACCCCGCGGCATTTGCCCGCACCAACTGTGCGAAATGCATGTACAAGCTCTTGCATATGGTCGAGTGAAAGAGCGTTGCGCCGCTCCGGACGGTTCATCACTATCATAGCAAACCAATCGTCCTCAAAAAGCTCTATGCTTTTATATGTCATAATAACCCTCCACTACCCAAGAATAACTTGAGCCACCTGATAAAAAATTTAACATAAGCACAGGGCTCCCTTCTGAAACAAGCATGATATCGCTAAAGATTTATTTCCTTACAATTTGATCTAATATTACATTGCGATGTGGTCCAAAAGCATACTCTTGAAGCAGTTCGAGTTGGTTCTTCAATTCATCAACCAATTTCTGTTGCAGGTCCCACCATGAAAGCATTCCGTAATAATTTTCTTTTTCATCAAGTACTACCAAATGAGAAATATGGTGTGTATCCAAAAGTCTGATACAGTCGAAGAACGAAGAATCGAGTCCAACAGTTACTAAATCAGCGCTCATAATTTCAGATACAGTCACATCCGACGGCCTCTTGCTCATGGCAACAACCTTCGTTGAAAAATCGCTCTGCCCTACAACTCCAACCAACTTACCGTTCTTTATAACTCCTATAGTTCTTACCTTGAAGTTCCTGAGCTTCAACGCGGCTATGTCGGTAGTGTCATCAGCATCCACAGAATATATCTTCTCCCTCTTACCAATTATATCCCTAACCTTTAGATTTTCTATCATGGATGCCACCCCTGTAGCTAATTATTACCCGCCCCATTGATAACGGGTTATATTTGTAGAATAGCACAAATTGAAGAAAAAAAGAACAAGAATTAAACTTACAGTTCTAATACAGGTAAACAGGCTAAGTGCATTAGCATGTCTATGTTTATTGCTTTCTTGAATTACATATATTACAATTGAAGCACTTCATAGGTTTCTGCCAAAAATAAAAAATTAGAAAAGTAAGGAGGTAGACATGGCAAAATATACACATCCAGAGGTTTTAGTCAGCACACAATGGGTTTCAGAACACCTAAATGACCCAACTATCAGAATAGTAGAATCCAATGAGGACATACTCCTCTATGATATAGGGCACGTCCCTAGAGCAGTGAAAACCGATTGGCAGGGTGAGCTTCAAGACCAGCTTATCCGTGATTATATAAACGTAGAGAAGTTTGAGAAACTAATGTCTGAAAAGGGCATTGCTAATGATACTGCTGTTGTTTTCTATGGAGATAAAAACAACTGGTGGGCGTGTTATGCGTTTTGGACATTTAAGCTCTTTGGGCATGAGAAGTGTATGGTTATGAATGGCGGTAGACAGAAATGGATAGCAGAGAACCGTCCATTAACAAAGGACGTCCCGTCATATCCAAGGACTAACTATAAGGTATCACAAGTTAATGAATCAATAAGGGCATTTCGTGATAATGCCATGAAGCATACAAATGCAAAGAAGCCTCTTATTGATGTGCGTTCACCTAAGGAATATACAGGGGAATTGCTTCATATGGAGGCTTATCCCCAAGAAGGAGCGTTGAGAGGCGGGCACATCCCGGGAGCTAAAAATGTACCCTGGGCTCGAGCAGCTAACGAGGATGGAACTTTTAAATCCGCTAACGACCTAAAAGCAATATATCAGGGCGAGGTAGGACTAAAGCGAGGTGATAATATCATTGCTTACTGTAGAATTGGAGAGAGGTCTTCACATACTTGGTTTGTTTTGACATATCTCCTAGGCTACAAAAGGGTCAGGAACTATGATGGGTCATGGACAGAGTGGGGGAATCTTGTAAGAGCGCCCATCGAAAAACCTTAATTAGAATGTAACCAGCCACGTTGGCAAAAGGAAGGAGTCAGAATTCAGAATCCAGAAGAAAAGAAGAGGGCTTCTGACTCATGGCTTCTTGATTCTAACTTAGTATCTTAGTGTCTTTGTAGCTCGACAGTTATTTATAAGAAGATAACTTCAAGGTAAACTCTTATGGGTATGAACAGTGAAGAACGATTGGCGTTTATTCTAGACCACTACGAAAATCCTAGGAATCGCAGCGCACGTGATGACGCCGATGTGGTTCAAAAATGGGGAAACCCGGGCTGTGGGGATATTGTGACGATTTATCTAAACGTTGATGATAAAGGTCACATAACAAACGTTACATTTGAAGGAGAGGGATGTACGCTTAGCCAGGCTGCAACCTCTATAATTACTGAAATGGTTATTGGTAAAACACTTGAGGAAGTTGAATCAATGAGTCCTAATGTCATTTCAGATATAGTAGGACTAGAAATAGCGATGAACCGTCCAAAATGCGCGACTTTAGGGCTTACCAGTGTTAAAATGGCTATTAGCGAATGGCGAAGAAAAAAGATGCTAGATGAAATTGAGGAGGAGAAAAGTTTATCAAGGTAAGAAGCCTCCTTCATGTGGAGACCTAAAGGTCTTCGCCACATTTTGAATCCAACACAAAACAAAAATTGTAGCGGAAGGCTTTAGCCTTCCATGAACAGTATCTTTGTCATTGCAATGATAACATGAATCCCTGTACTAGCTACAGGGTATTGCCGAGTTACAGAAAATCATTTGGTAGATGAAGGAGTAGCTCGTATAGGGGTAGTTTCATCACCAACAGTGATTTGCCCTTTTATCTTTTTGAATTTTTTCTTACCTATCCCTTTAACATTCATTATTTCTTCAATTATTTTAAAATTGCCATTCTTTTCTCTGTATTCTATGATTCTATTTGCTATTTTATTACCTATACCTGGCAATCCAACAAGCTCCTCAACCGTAGCAGTATTGATATTTACTTTCTTAACCTCTTTCTCATCTTCTGCAAATCCATAAGACGAAAAAAGGAAAAACACTAGAGAAAGTATAAAAAACAATCTAACCGTCTTCATAGATTTTTACCTACTTTAAACATTTTATTTGAGTAATTATACTAATGCATCTCGTATAATGTAAGGCCCTTAATAAGTCCATTTATTACCATTCCTCAATATACTGCAATCGAAGTACTACAACTTATTGGAAAATCCCAGGTTTCGATTACATATTTCTATAATATAATATTAACTAATACCATTTCCATTTGTTAAGTCATATATTTGGTTTGGTAGGAGCATCATGCTGGTGCGACTCATCCCCCGGTTAAACCGGGGGACCCGGCTAGAAGCCGCTCCTGCGGTTTGTTTTTCCTATTATCGGCATTTATAAAAACTTTTTCATTGGAAGTGGTATAAGAAATAAAATCTTAGTATATTAACAGCTATCTGCTATAAACAAACTCTGTTTGCTTGATTCCCTATAGTTCTCTATAATTATTAGAGTTCTAAAGCAAGGGAAAAATAAAATAAGATGTTTAGAATTAGTGGGAAGAATATAATCCTAGGTGTTACTGGTGGCATTGCCGCTTATAAAGCCTGCGAGCTTACAAGAAGGCTCATAAATGAAGAAGCCAATGTACAGATAATTATGACTAATAATGCTACGGAGTTTATTTCCCCCCTTACGTTTCAGACCCTTTCTAGAAAGCGAGTAGCAACAGATGTTTTTGATCTCGAATGGGAAGCAGAAATAGGCCATATAAGCCTTGCAGACAGCGCAGACCTTCTCGTTGTTGCTCCAGCTACAGCAAATTTTATTGGAAAAGTCGCATCGGGGATTGCCGATGACCTCCTTACTACGGTACTTATGGCAGTACGGTCACCCGTGATGATATGCCCTGCAATGAATGTAAATATGTACAGCAATCCTGTTGTCCAGGAAAACATCGAAAAGCTGAGAAAACGCGGATTTATAATAGTAGATCCAGCAGAAGGAGACCTAGCCTGTGGGTACGAGGGGAAGGGTAGACTCCCGGAACCGGATGATATTATAGAAGAGATAGAAAAGGTATTTGCCCCTAAAGACCTGAGAAAAGAAAAGATCTTAGTTACAGCAGGAGCTACAAGAGAGTTCATTGACTATGTGAGATTTCTTTCGAATCCTTCAAGCGGGAAGATGGGATACGCACTTGCAAGAGAAGGATGGATGAGAGGTGCGGATGTGATTCTAGTCTCTGGTAAAGCCGAGGTGTCTCCACCTAGAGGCGTAAATCTAATTAATGTTGTTAGCGTGTCAGATATGTATGAAGCGGTAATGAGCCATCTTGATTGGGCTACTATTGTAATAAAAGCTGCAGCCGTAGGTGACTACACTCCTTCAAATACCTTCCAAGGAAAACTAAAGAAGGGTTCAAGGGAGACGATGCTCGAGCTTAAAAGGACAGTTGATATTCTATCAGAAGTTGGCAAGAAAAAGAACGGCAGGGTAGTTGTAGGGTTTGCAGCTGAAATAGAAAACATAATAGAGAACGCACTAGAAAAGCTTAGAAAGAAGAATGCTGACTTAATCGTAGCAAATGATATATCAAAACCAGGATCAGGATTTGGCGAGGATACAAACATCGTATATTTTGTAGACAAATTCGGAAAGGTTGAGGAATTTCCCCTTATGACTAAGACCGAAATCGCCCAAAGGGTTTATGATAAGATTATTGACATTAAACGTCACTCTTAGACTTAGAGGGTTAGTGATTCGGGTTTAGTGATTCGAATTTGTCTTATCTTCCGACGAACGACTCAGTCGAGCTAGCCGCAATTCACGAGACATAAGCCACGATCAACGTATAATATCTTACGAATCAATCCATGGTTACACTCAAAGAGATAGAAGAAGCTTCAAATAGACTAGAAGGTGTAGTTTATAAAACACCTATTGTCTACTCATTTTCTTTAAGTGAGATTTCAGGGGCAAACGTATTCCTTAAACTTGAAAACCTTCAGAGAACTGGCTCTTTTAAGATTCGCGGCGCTTACAATAAAATTTACAACCTGAGAGGGACTGTAAAGAAGGTGGTTGCGGCGTCTGCTGGAAATCATGCACAGGGCGTAGCACTTGCCGCTAAACTTCTTGGCATGAAGGCAACCATAGTCATGCCTGAAGGAACTCCAATTAATAAAATCCTTGCTACAAAACACTACGGAGCAGATGTAGTTCTTCATGGGAATTCGTTTGAGGACGCTTATATATATGCGAAGCAGCTCGCAGATTCATCAAGTGGAGTTTTTATCCACGCCTTTGATGATCCTGAGGTTATAGCAGGTCAGGGTACTATTGGGCTTGAACTCATTGAAACTCTTCAAAATGTTGAAGTAGTGTTTGCACCTATTGGAGGTGGGGGTCTAATCTCTGGAATCTCGATTGCACTTAAAGAAAATAATTCAAAAATAAAAATTATAGGTATTCAGTCAACTGCTTCACCTTCTATGCTAGTCTCAAAAGAAAAAGGTACAGTCGTAGAAATTACTTCTAAGGAAACCCTTGCCGATGGAATTGCTATCAGAAAAGTTGGAGCTATTCCATTCAATATAGTTCAAAACTATGTAGATGATATTATGACAGTTGACGAGCAAGAAATCGAGGATGCTCTTCTCCTTTTAACAGAAAGAAAAAAGATAGTAGTTGAAGGTGCTGGGGCTGTTGGTCTTGCCGGACTTCTCAAAAGGAGGGAAAGTTTCTATAATAAGAATAGTGCGATCATTATAAGTGGCGGAAATATTGATATTAACACGCTTGCTAAAATCATGGAGAGGGGGCTTATAAAGCGAGGACGGTTCATGAAACTCGAATTAGAGCTTCCTGATGTTCCTGGCTCTTTAGCTAAGCTCGCTACTCTTCTTGGCTCAGTCAAAGCAAACATAGTACAGATTTTTCATGATAGATTTTCAACAGAACTTCAGCTTAATAAGGCCATAGCAGAAATTAGCCTTGAAACGCAAGGCTTTGAACACCAAGAAGAAATTCTTAAACTGCTTCGAGAAAATGGATATGACCCTAAAGGAAAAGAATGAGACATCTAGCCTAATGGTTTTATACTCTTCTTAAAGTACAAAATTGTATTAACCGCAAACGAACTAGCGATAATGACCCCTCTATCTCGCTAACGGTGGGCGAAGCACAATTGTTTTAGATTAATTAGATAATGTTTACTAAGTAAGTAAAAAAGACCTACTATTTTTTCCCGAGTGCGGCGTCTTTACATGCCTTAGCGACTCGAAATTTAACTACTCTCTTTGCAGGAATCTTTATCTCCGCACCAGTTGCGGGATTTCTTCCGATTCTGGCTTTGCGGTTTACTAGCACAAGCTTGCCGATTCCTGGAAGTGTGAAAGTATTTTTAGCTTCCCTGTAGGCAAGAGATGCAATCTCATCTATTATGTGAGCGGCCATTTTTTTTGTGATAGAAGCCTTTTTAGCCAAATGGTCCGTAATCTGGGACTTAGTCATTGGTTTTGCCATATTTCCTCCTTTAAAACTGTGTGATTGCTTGTCATATTACAGAAGTTATTAGAAAAATCAATATGTTTTGTTTATTTAATAAAAAATCTTTCTGAACTTAACAAGTTGACCGTCGAGCTTCGCAGAAGTTTTGGTAGTATCTTTGCCTGGAAACTACGTGTGTAATTTTGAGCCCTGGAGAGATCAACATAAGCTTCACAACCAAAAGGAGTTTGACATAAACACAATAGGCGGGACTTTCTAGTCCCGCTTTCAAGAGCGGTGTTGGAAAACACCGCCTATCGCGCGTGGATCTTTTTCTTTTCGCTAGGCAGGACATTCCTGTCTCGTATTAGGCAGACGGCGTGACGGGGTTAGAAACCCTGACTATCCACCTGTGAAGACACGTTAAATCCTGTAAATGTAGAGGAAACCTTTAGGTTTCCACAAGAGGGTGTGTGGAAGGCTGAAGCCTTCCGCTACAGAATAAAAGGAGATAAAATTGAGCCCCTTAGGATCCCACTAAATGTATATTTTTGTATATCAGGGGCTCACCTGCTATCATGGGCGACATGCAATCCGCATTCCTTTTGCGGATCGTTTTCCCACCACCAGCGACCTGCCCTTAGATCCTCCCCCGGCTTTATCGCACGAGTGCAGGGTTCACATCCAATGCTCGGATAACCTTTATCATGTAATTTGTTATAAGGAATATTGTTTTTCTTGATATAGTCCATAACCTGTTCCCATTTCCAGTCAATTATAGGATTTACCTTCAAAATACCACTATGCTGTTCATCAAGCTCAAATTTGTCTGCTCCTGCCCTATTCTGGGTTTGATCACTTCTTATACCAGTTATCCATCCATTTAATGTTTCCAACATCCTATTTAATGGATGAACCTTTCTTACTCCACAACAAAGCTTTCTGTTATCAATGCTTTTATAAAATAGGTTCATACCATGGGTTCTAACCATATTTTCAACTTCGTCATGGTTTGGGAACATGACCTCGATATTGATATTGTATTTGTTTCTTATTTCATCCATAACATCATATGTCTCTTGGTTAAGTCTTCCTGTATCCAACGTAAAAACCCTAGCTTCAGGATTTATCCTCATCATCATGTCTATAACAACTACATCCTCCGCTCCAAAACTTGAGGCTAATCCAACATTCGGATGAAGATTATCAAGTGTCCAAAGTAGAGCCTCCTCAGGGCTTTTAGTCCTGAATTCTTGGTTAAGTCTGTTTAAATCTTCGATATTCATTCTAGCCTCCTTTTACTTTGGGATTCGTGAATCGTGGTTCTATTTGCAATACACACGATCCACGAAACCCGAGCCCCGATTCACGATTGACGCTCATTCTCATACGCCTTCATCAAAATACTCCCTACCTCCGGCCTTGTAAACTCATGAGGCAGGTCTTTCTTACTCTTAAGTAACTCTCTTACCTTAGTTCCGCTTAAATGAACATGAAAATCAGATGGGTGCGGACATGTTTTAGTGGTAACCATTGAAGCGCATCGTTTGCAGTAAAAAGCATGGTCAAAAAAGAGCGGTGTAATCCCAATCTCCTCAGGTTTAAACTCATCGAAAATCTTATGCGCATCATAGGTGCCGTAATAATTTCCTACACCTGCGTGGTCACGCCCAACAATGAAATGAGTGCAGCCATAATTTTTTCTAACAAGTGCGTGAAAAATTGCCTCCCTTGGGCCTGCATACCTCATTGCAGCCGGAAGGACGGAAAGTAAAACCCTGTCTTTAGGATAGTAGTTTTCGATCAGTGCCTCGTAGCATTCCATTCTTACATAGGCAGGAACATCGTCGCTTTTCGTCTCACCCACTATAGGGTGAATTAAAAGGCCATCTGCCATTTCAAGGGCGCATTTTTGAAGATACTCATGGGCTCTATGGATCGGATTTCTCGTTTGAAATGCAACTATCCTATTCCATCCCTTCTCTCTAAATATCCTTCTAGTTTGCGCTGGGTTCAATCTGTATTTAGGAAACTCAACATATGGAGGATTATTAATCAGGCTTATCTTACCACCAAGAAGGACATCCCCTTGAGCATATAGGACGCTGACCCCGGGATGAGCCTCATCCGTTGTTCTATATACCTCTTTTGCTTCCTTTTGATTATCATAGGAGAACCTTTCTTCAAGATGTAAGATGGCAATTGGGTTTTGAGACTCGTCAATAAGTGCTATGTCTTCACCTTCCTTTAGATCAGCCGCTTCTTCTTTTGATACAGAAAGCGTGAGAGGAATACTCCAGACAAGTCCATTTTTGAGCTTCATATTCTCGACTACGCTTTCATAATCCTCTTTTCCCATAAAGCCATCGTTTGGGCTAAAAGCACCAACTGAAATGAGTTCCAAGTCTGACAAAATTCGTGAAGAGACTAAAATACTTTTTAGACTCTTAGCTCTTTCTAATGCTTCTTCTCTTTCTTTCCCTTCGAGGATTCTATTTACAAGCCTACCCCCGTGAGGGTTAATTGAACCTTCCATCTTTTGAATTTCACCTCAAGAAATTAGAAGTTTTTACCTAGCATCGCTGCGACGCCGTACTTGAAATAAAGAGAGGACATAAAATAGCTAGCAGCTACAGCGAAAAAGGGAACTAAAAACCAAAAAAACGCAATTCGTAAAACATGATTATTTCTCACTGTTGCGGTAAATCCTTGATTTGCACACGAAAAACCTATGATACCAGAAGTAATGATTTCCGCAAGTGAAACTGGTATTCCAAAAACCGAGGCAACTATGATAATAGTCGCACCGACAAATTCAACGGAGACCGCTCTTAAAATACATATATCTGTTATCTGCTTTCCTACAGTCTCTAACACCCTTCCGCCAAGCAGCATTGCGCCTATTCCCATCCCTAAACCAGCCAAGATAGCGCCAAAAGATGGACCTATAAGACCTATTCCCACAAGTGGACCAACGGAATTAGCAGCATTATTAGCGCCAGCAGAAAAAGCCACGTAGCATCCTGATACGGTGATGAGAAGACCAAGAATTCTTCTTATACCCTCTTCTGAGTAACGGTTTGTAAGAAACCTAAGGGTTCTAAAATAGAGATACCTTCCGACAAGATAATTAAAAAACCATGCGACAAAAGGAGTGACTACCCACCAAATTACAATCTCAAAAAACTTCTTGTAATTTAAACCACTGGAGTATAAACCTACACCAGCAATTGCACAAACAATAGCATGTGTTGTCGCTACCGGCACACGGACTATGTTTGCCCAAGAGATAAAAAATATTGCTATTATGAGAATTATCAAAACAAAACCCAAGTGTGAGGAAAGCACAGATTCAGGAACAAGACCCTTACCCATGGTCTTGATCACCGGCGCTCCTGCCACAAGTGATCCAATTAACGCAAATACTGCAATGAGTATTAGTGCTTCTCTTTTAGATCTTGCCCCCGCTCCATAAGCAGTAGCCATTGATGCGGCTGAGTTATTAGCCCCGATATTTAGAGCGAGAAAAGTAGAAAGAACTATTGCTATTGGTAGAATGATATCCACCCCTAAGCCTCCTTAATTTAAATAAAAAACGATACCCATTAGGAATATTATGAAATAGCAAAGAGAATGCCACGAAGAAAATCCTTTATTATCAATAGATTAAAGCAACTTATTATATGTCTTATTGATTATCTCTTAATCAGGCTGTATATTTCTGTAACACATTAATAGAATGAAAAGCCACGTTTACTTACTAACCAAAGACCAAAAACTCATAAAAGAGGTACAAAGTAGCCTACCTGAAAATGTTGAGCTTACTACAAGCGATGAAGCTAAATCTGCTAATGGAGCGGACGCCGTTCTTCTTGATGTAGATAGCCTAGGTATCAGCGCTTTAAACAGATTAAAAAACGAGTCTTTCATAATTATAGTTACAGCACAAAAGGGATCACGTTATCTTATTGAATCAATGACCTTTGGCGCATTCGACTGTATCTTTAGACCTATTGTCCGTTCTACACTTATTGAAACCCTTGACCGTGCCATTGGCATAAAATCTGAGCTTCAAAGCAACCTAATTAGCTTCCCTGGAGAGATAGAAGGAAGTAGCGTTACCTGCGCAATTGTGGGTAACTCGCCAACGCTTCAGGAGGTATGCAAGCTTATCGGTCAAGTTGGAAGAGTTGAGGTTCCTGTCTTAATCACTGGTGAAAGTGGAACTGGAAAGGACCTAGTTGCTGAATCAATCTGGAAGGTTAGCACAAGGTGGGAAAAGCCATTTGTCGTAATAAACTGTGCGGCAATTCCCGAAACACTCCTTGAAGCAGAACTCTTCGGTTACGAAAAGGGGGCCTTTACTGGAGCTGCTTCATCACACATAGGGAAATTTGAGGAAGCCAGTGGCGGAATAATCTTTCTTGATGAAATTGGAGACATGTCGCTTTCTCTTCAGTCAAAGTTGCTAAGAGTGCTTCAAAATGGCACTTTCTACAGGGTGGGAGATAATAAAGAAGTAAAAGTTGATATTCGTGTAATTGCCGCAACAAATAAAGACCTTGAAGAGATGGTTAGTAAAGGAAAATTCAGGGAAGATCTTTATTTCCGCATAAACGTTGTGAGAATCCACCTACCATCGCTCAGAGAAAGAAAGGAAGACACACCCCTATTAGTAGAGTGTTTCACTCGACGTTATAGCTCTCAAACCGGAAAAGAGATAAAGGGCGTGAGCAAAAAATTTTTAGATAAGCTGATGGAATATGACTGGCCAGGGAATATCAGAGAACTAGAAAACACAATTAGAAAGGCTATTGTTTTCACAAAGACACCTTACCTAACTTCTTACGACTTGAACCTAAATAAACCAATCTCCTTTCAAGAAACAAAAGAAACCTCATTTACTGAACCACTTCGTAATGTCGTACGAAGCCTTCTTCGCTCAAGAGGTATGAA
>LDXN01000022.1 GCA_001443445.1 Candidatus Dadabacteria bacterium CSP1-2
CCGGACAAACTCTTCATCCTCTTATCCTCCTTTGTGTATTTGATAGTCTATGGCTCTGCCAATACCGTTTGTCCTGTCTATAATAGCCACTTAAAGGCATCTTCCCATTGGACAGGATACTGGCCGGGAGCATCCGGCAGTTCAAGTCGAGTCACTTTGACGGACCCCATTAGCCACAGATGCTCCCGATGCCACTTTGTTTATCTTATTACATAAAGAAGGCTCCTTGCCCTTTGTCCCCTATTTTTGCCTTAATTTATTAATTATAGACCCCATCGTTTTTTTGCTCTTAAACATAAGAGTGGTTGAGTCTTAAATTGTGAATTGTCAACTTATTCACCATCATCAATTCATAATTATACACCCTAAACCACGTTATAAAGCGCGTTTTTTTCAACCCGGGTGTAATACCATTTCCAGTTAATAAGTGTTCAAATATTCGTAGGCACAGACTTGTCTGTGCTATATTTGGCACGAACAAGTTCGTGCCTACAATTTGTTCGTGACAACAATTTTGTTGTAGGCAAAGTTTTATAATCGAGGCTGGGTAGCCTTTCATACAGATTATGATGGATTTCTAATAACCCGTAGGAGGAGAAAAACTTAGGGGTCAAAAAACTTTGGGGTCTATAATTAATAAATTAAGGCAAAAATAGGGGACAAAGGGCAAGGAGCCTTCTTTATGTAATAAGATAAACAAAGTGGCATCGGGAGCATCTGTGGCTAATGGGGTCCGTCAAAGTGACTCGACTTGAACTGCCGGATGCTCCCGGCCAGTATCCTGTCCAATGGGAAGATGCCTTTAAGTGGCTATTATAGACAGGACAAACGGTATTGGCAGAGCCATAGACTATCAAATACACAAAGGAGGATAAGAGGATGAAGAGTTTGTCCGGCGGAATCGACATAGGAAGCGAAAGCCATCATGTCATAATTATGGATGATACCGGGGAAGTATTATATGACCGAAAGGTAGCGCACCAGTTCAGTGAATTTCATAAAGTGATAGGGGAATTCAAAGGGATCGAAGAAAGAGAGCAGGGGGTAATAGCCTTTGCGATAGAAGGGAAGAACGGTTATGGAGCGCCTTTTGACCGGATACTTATTGAGAACGGATTTAAACTGTACAATGTGGACAATTTAAAATTAAGACGGTTTCGAGATGTATTCGGATCTGAATGGCGCAACGACCGGAGAGACGCAAAGATGCTGGCAAAGATGTTGAGATTGAAAGATCATATGGATGCACAAGAAGAAAAGGCGTTCATAGCAGTAGAGAAACCGTCGGCAGTTCATGAGAAACTCAGAATACTCTCAAGGCATCAACAGAGCCTGATAGATGAGAAAGTCAGGATACAGAGCCGGCTGAGAAAAAGGCTGCTTGAGGTATGTCCAGACATATTGGAGCATGGAGATACAAACAGCAAAAAACTGTTACAGCTTCTGAAGAAATACCCTGATTTCAGCAGGTATAAAAAAATCACCCTGGGTGCATTACTGAAAATAGAAACAATAGGGAAGAAAACAGCCGTCTCAATTCTGGAAGGGCTCCGGAACATACAGTATGTAGAAGAGTTGACAGGCATTTACAAAGCTCTTATATCATCATATTGTCACCGTATATTGGAACTCAAAGAAGAGATTAAGATGTTAGACAGAGAGTTGGAAGAGGCAGGACAAAAGAGTGCAGAGGTGATGCAATTAAAGAGCATCAAGGGAGTAGGCACAAAACTCTCAAGCAGACTGGCAGGAGAGATAGGGGATATCAGAAGATTCAACAGGGAAAGCCAGCTTGCGGTGTACTGTGGAGTAGCCTGCATAGATGACGACTCAGGAAAAAGTAAGAGAACGAAGGCTGTATACAAAGCAAACAGGATCTGCAAGGCAACGATGATAGAAATAGCGGGCTGCACAATACGATATGTGCAGGAATCCAAAACCTATTATGAAAAGAAGCGGGCTGAAGGAAAAAAACATAACCATGCTCTGCGGTGCCTTGCCAGACAGTTGATAAAGGTAATCTTTAAGATGTTAACAGAGAACCGTGAATATATTTACAAGGAGGAACTAAAGAAGGCTGCCTAAAAAATATTCTCTATTTTAAGCTTGATTTTTTAAATGGGAAGTTCAGGTCTCAACGGGCTGTTGCCCAAATCCTCTTACAAAAAGTTTTAAAATTGATATAATGGGGAAAACTCAAAGGAGGATAACCGTTCCAGCCATGATGAGCTACCAAGACCCACCACAGAGGAAGTTGTTTTATATGGGTATTAATCTGGATAAAAGGATAAGAAAGAATCATCCACTGAGGAAGATAAGAGAGCTAATAGATTTTGATTTCATATATAAGGAGGTAGAAGGTAAGTACGGCTACAATGGGAACGAATCTGTACCTCCACCGGTAATACTCAAATTGATGTTGCTATTGGTGTTGTACAATGTGAGGTCTGAGAGGGAATTGATGGACACATTGGGAGAGAGGCTAGACTGGCTATGGTTTTTAGACTTTGATCTGGACACAGAGATACCTAATCACAGTGTATTGTCAAAGGCTAGGAAGAGGTGGGGAGAGGAGGCATTTAGGGGTTTTTATGAGAGGGTAGTATGGCAGTGTACTGAAACAAGTTCAGCACAAGTAGTGGAGAGTGGATTAGTGGATGGCAGTAAGATATTTGTTGATTCAAGCTTAATTGAAGCAGACGCATCTAATAACTCTGTTGTGGACACAAAATCCCTTAAGAGGTATTTAAAGGAGAGTTACAAGGAATTGGAGAAGAGGTTAGAAGAAGAGAGGGAAGATGAAAAAGGTGATAACGACGACGAAGGAGGAGGAGTAAATAGTAGATATATATCCACAACAGATCCTGATGCAGCAATAGTAAGGACAAGTGGGAAGGCAAAGCTTAGGTATCAGACCCATAGAGCTGTAGATAGTGCATATGAGGTAATAACAGCAACAGAGGTAACGCCTGGAGATGTAAATGAAGCACATATGATGCTGGGGTTAGTTAATTCACATCAACAAAACACAGAGAGCAGTGTAGAGACAATAGTAGCAGACAGCAAGTACGGGACGATTAGTAATTACCTGGGTTGTTATGACAGAGGAATCAGGGCTCATATACCTGATTTAAAGGGAGCACAGGGCAATAGTGGTTTGAGAGGAGATATATTTTCAGATGAGATGTTTATCTACGATAATGATACAGATACTTACACATGTCCTTCTGGGAAGAAACTCATGCCGAAGTCATTACATATGAGTAGACAGAGCATGGATTATGGGGCTTTAAGGAGTGATTGCAGGGTTTGTGATTTAAGACCACAGTGCACACGAAACAAAGCTGGTAGAACGGTGAAGAGGCATCTTAGGCAAGATGAACTTGATTATATGAGGGCTTTAGCTAGAACAACGACATCTAAAAAAGATATAAAGACGAGGCAGCATTTGATGGAGAGGTCTTTTGCCAGAGCAAAGAGGTACGGATATGATAGGGCAAGGTGGAGGGGGTTATGGAGGGTGAGGATACAGGAGTACCTTACTGCGGCGATTCAGAATATAGAGATATTGTTGAAGCATGGGACTGATCCAAGAATAGCAGTGGCAGTTAGGAGGGTGAGAGAGGAACTCAATGGGAGATTAAAGAGTTTGTTTAAAAGTTCCAATCAATATTTATTGGGATTTTTCCAATTGCTGAGATCTGGATTCGAAAGAGACTTGTTATTGAGAACTATTTGACTTATAAAAAACTTTATTTGAGCAACAGCCCGTTGAAACGCGACCCCATTGAACTAGCGAAGGGTTCTTCCGAGCTAGGTCAAGCAAATTACTTTTTCCCGCTTAATCTTAATGTATAAAGGTGAGGATTTGTTTCTGAAACTCTAAAAGAACTAGAGAACAAAATAAAGGTCTGTGGGGAAAAGATTAGAAAAATAATCTCAGAAATTACACAGTTATTTAGTTCCTGATATTTTCCTAAAGAATAGGGGCATACCCAACTTTTATTTCGCCTTTTGCCATCATAATTCCATAGGGGGTAATTGTTACTTTATTAAAAGATTTCTCATATTTAAGCAACTCTGTGCGGGAAAGAGTTTCTACTATATATTCAGTTTCAGTTGCATTATATCCTAGCTTTTTACCAATTTCATACATATTAAATTGTTTAGACTGCCCATCTTTACTCAGACTATATAGCTTGGAAAGAAAGCTAAAAGCTTGTTCCTGAATTCTTCCCGCTCCTTTATAGGCACTTATTAAAGAAGAAAGAATGTCATGCAAGGATAATATACCTACTAGCTTTCCTTTATCTGAGAACACGGGAAGAGCATTGAACTTTTTCTTTTCAAATATCCGAACTGCTTCAATCAAAGGGGTGTGCTCATTAATGGTGACGACATTAGATGTTTTTATATCTCTTACTTTATACAAATCACTAATCCTATAATATTCTTGCCATGTTTCAATTTTATCCCCAAATTGCGGCTTGCGAAAATCTCTGTCTGTTACTACGCCTACTAGTTTTCCCTTATCCGTTACGAGAATTTGTTTAAATCCCTTGGCTTGTAAAAGCTTGAAGGCTGTCTTGACCCCTGTTTCGGGAGACACGCATACTGGGTTACTGTTCATATACACCTTCACAGGTACAGTTGGGTCGTAGGGCTGTATAACCTTCTTCTTTCTTGGTTTACCAGCTTTGTTTTTGGTTAGTTTTTCTATCATTGTTATCTATCCATCCTTTCTTTATCTTGAACATCTTCAGTTGTATTAACTCCCGTAGTATAACTTCTCTTATTATTATGCACGAATTTAGTTGTATCACAAAACAACTGGAAAATCCTTTTACCAAAGTCACATCTATTATCATCCACGAGGTTTAGCAACTTCTGCGTGCAGAGTTATCGAATGAGATTTTGTTAATTGTTTTTATGCCTTATTAGTAGCTGTTCTTTTTCTATCTAACCCATAGTTGAAATTATCTCATTTTATGCATAACCCTTTTCTATTCACATTATCTTTTCAATCTTATACCTTGTCAACACGCCTAAACAAGGCAAGAGACAACTCTTAGGTTTGTATCCAGTTTCTGGAACTTCCTATTTCTGCTCTTTATAGCTAGTAATCCAGTGTAAAATTAATTTTGATAATCGATTTTGTCATGCTGAGCGAACCATTACCCAAACACTAAGATTCTTCACCCCCGGCTCAGAATGACAATGTAATGTAAGGTAACTATGTACTAGTTCAGGTATTATTTAGAACATAACATATTAAAGGTTACCATGAGTCCTAGATTCGTTGTACATGAACATGAGGCGACTCACCTTCATTATGACTTTCGTCTTGAAATGCATGGTGTCCTTCGTTCATGGGCAATCCCTAAAGGACCATCTATGGATGATTCTCAAAAGCGTCTAGCAGTGCTTGTTGACGATCATCCACTGGAATACATTGATTTTGAGGGAATTATCCCAGAGGGAAGTTATGGAGCCGGTGCAGTGGTTGTTTGGGATAATGGAACATATGACCTTCTTGAAGAGACACTGGATAAAATCAGCTTCAATCTAAAAGGAAAGAAACTAAAGGGAAATTTTACATTAGTTCGTATGAAGGGAAAGGAAAAAGAGTGGCTCCTTATCAAACAAAAGGACAAATATTCTCAAACTGGTTGGAAGCTAATGACCAGCCTTACACCGGAAAAAAGAGCTAAGTTAGATAAACGAATCCCTCCTTGTGAAACTTCGTAGTATATTATTTTTTTCGCCCACATGATAAATCGCCTAACTTTTATTAAACTTACTGTTGCATACCCCGTAGTTCTACCAGGGGGATGAAAACAGGTTGCCCTTTGGGCAAGAGAGAATATAGTCCTACGGTTTAACCGGAGGATGGGTATGAGCCCGGTGAAAAGAACTACCCATGCAGTATCTGATCTTAATTAACGAGGTATTTAGTTATGGAGAGAAATGTAGGGCTCGTTCCCAGAACCAACCTTATATCAATCGGACTGATGCGGGGATCAGTCCCTACATTTTTAATTGCACAGGATGTAGGGCTCGTTCCCAGAACGGGTAGACACACCATGGTGTGTCTCTACATTAGGCTGATGAGGGCATCAGCCCCTACTTTGGGAGGATAGAATACAGGCTGATACTTTTGATTTTTAGATGCCCCGTGGCTTTGCCACGGGGACTTTTAGTTTTCTTTTTGCTTTACAGTTGGCAACCCTTTGCTCTTCCACCCAGCAATTCCACCTGTGATATTGTAAACCTCAACAAAATCTAAGTCCTTCATTATCACCACAGTCTTAGCGCTACGACCGCCTAATTGACAATGAGTAACGTATATCTTGTTTTTATCCAGTTTGCCAAGATCGCCTTTAAAGGTCTCGGAATAAAAGTCGAGATTTATTGCATTCTCTATATGTTCGTCTTCAAATTCCTTAGGGGTACGAACATCAAGGATTACTAAATTTGAATTATCTTTGTTCTTTTCTATCAATACAAAAGCTTCACCTGGTGTGATGTTTTTAATTATTTTTGTTTCTGAATTTGTTTTTGGTGGGTTAGATTCTGCAGCCGCCTCATTATATACTTGAAAAACCCCGATAATTAGAGCCCATAGAATCAGTGACTTTATTGTCTTGTTAATCATTTTCGTATTGCTCCAAAATTTGTTTCTTAATTGCCCGTTTCACTTTTGATATAAGTTTCTAACGAAGTTCCCTGCAGCAAGCTGACACGAAGTGTCATTCCGAACATAGTGAGGAATCTCAATCAGTTTGCTTCGTCGTTTCACTCCTCGCAATGACACGAGACACACCGCAACAAGTTACAGGGAATTATCAAAATAAACATACATGAATTCGGTTTCAATAAGCCTAACAAAGAGTGAAATGACTTGGGTAACTGCTTTGAAGACTTCGGTCACGCTGCTAAAAAAGCGGCTTAGACTCCATCTCCTCAGTTTGTAACGGGTTTTCCCAAGACTCTATCTCTTCCTCCTTCAATGGGTCGTATAATGGAGCGCCTTTCCCGGTAAATGGCTCTGACCGTCTCAATACTGGATCATACTCGGCTCCTGGTGGTTCCTCCTCTTCTTCAGCCACAGACTGACTATTGCCGGTTATCGCAGAGCACGAATACATTCCAGTTATTAATGTTACCACTAACATAAATGAAATAAGAGCTTTAATCATGGGTTATTCTCCTTCTCTAGCTCTGCATAATAGAACAAAACAACTAAAATATCAAAAATTTGAATTCATCTTTTTTAAATCTCATACATACTTTACCCCCTTGGCTTTCTCTCTTTTTTCTCAAAAATTATCCGCAGCATTTCATCTTGATACTTGGCTTCTTTGACTGGAAGGTCAGCTAAAAATCTTGGAAGGAGTATGTTACGGCGATGGTTCTCGATTTGTATTGTAAGTTCATCCTTGATTTGAAAGAGCTTAATTTCCTCCTTAGATACGAATGGCAGTTTTAAAAGCAACTGGTAGGAACCCCCTTCTTTTATTATTTCATAAGGTTTCCCTTTGAAAAAGATGCGAATCGGGTCCTTCTTTGAAAAAAGATTTAGACCAAACTCCTCAAGCGAATTCATACCTAAAACCTCCTTCGAGAACAACTTTGCTTCAAAGGTTGGAATTGGGCTGAATAGCTCCTCCACCTCTTCTCTATAGCCAAGTTGGGTTTTTTTCCATTCCTCAAAAAATGGGTGCTCCAATTCTTTAGGCATAGTTCTATTAATAATGACTGAATCCACTGGATAACCGTATAAGTTCAGATAAGTATAAGCCCTTTGAGTCTCTTTAATAACCATCTTCTCCAAATTTAGTACTAAGCGGATGGAGGTAATTTCCGGATTAGAGAATGTATTATGGATAGAGTCAAGCTTATCGAATAGTTCCTCTATAGCATCATATGTGTGATCCTCGGGGAGGGGCATGTCCGTTACAACCTTCATTGCTGGTCTTATTACTTTTATCACTTTTCTCTCTATAGGAAATACCTTAACTATCCACCACCTTGCAACATCGGGTAGCGAGAGCAACCTTAAAGTCTCTCCTGTTGGAGCACTATCCACTATGATTACATCGTATAACTCGTCCTGGAAGTGGTGATAGACCCAGAGAAAGGATGATACCTCCTCCATTCCTGGAAGTATGCTAAACTCCTCTGTTAGAATCTCATCTACTTTTAACCACCTGAGTAAAGATTGAAGGTACTCTGTTAGCTTTCCCCAATATTTTTCTACTGAATAATAAACATCTACCTCTTGAGCAAAAAGGTTTGGCATTATTTCCTTCGGTTCAGGGCCTAGTTCCATATCAAAAGAATCTCCTAAGCTATGGGCGGCATCTGTTGAGATAACAAGGACTTTATATCCCTTTTTTGCCGCTAAAAGGGCAGTGGCCGCCGCCACTGTAGTTTTTCCAACACCGCCTTTTCCAGTATATAAAATTATTCTTTTTGCCATTTATTTTTACACCTACAGAATTATATCTTAAGCATTGCACTCAATATAAGATTAGAGTAAGGATACATTAATTCGTCAGAAATCCAGATTTGCTATATAATGCAATAGTTAATTTATATAAAACTTACATTTCAAAACCGAGGAATTTGACAAAATCAAATAATATGTTGAAATTAATGCTCAATTTCAGAATTTATTTTGACCACGAACATTATTCAAGGAGCAACAATAAATGATTTCTCAAGCAAGCGAAGCACTTCTCGGAAGTGTATATGGAGAAGATAACGACCAGATTATAGAGGTTGTCGTAAAGGAAGAAGAGAATAGGTTTGAAATACGCCTACTCAACTATGGGGAAGGTTTAGGTTGGTATGTGCAAAAAACCCTACCTATTGATTCTAATCAGGCGGAGGCACTGGTTAAAATCCTTTCTAAGACAAATAATCCTACCGAAAAGAAGCTAATAAGGCACGATGATATATCAACTTTTGGAAAGGTAATAAGACTCCCATTAGCTTAGAATACTTTTCTTAAATACATTTTAATTAAATGTAGCGGAGGACTTCAGTCCTCCGTTTTAATTGTCATTCCCGCGTGTTTCAAGCGGGGATCCAGGTAAAGACGCAAAATCTTGCGTCTCTACAAATAGATGCCCGATTAATGCACTCGGGCATGACATGCAACAATTCTAAAGAAAACCGCTACAATTCTTTTCTAATGCCGATTTCTCGTTAAATTAAATAAAATAGGCGGGCACTCACTCCCGCCTATTTTAAGAAAGTTAGAACCTGCTAAGATTTTACAAGAAAAGGAATTTTGTTATTTCACCCTAAAGGTCAGTTCTTTGTCTTTAACCCTTATCTTCTTTAATTCAAGGAGTTTTTCAAGCTCTTCACAATCCTTCTTTTCAGTCTCGACAAAATTCTCAACCATAACCCGAAGTGGTGTGTCATCCTGAACCATTTTTAAAAGGGATTCATAATGCTCATAAACCTCTCTTGCAAGTGCGAGGTCCTGTTTTAACATTTCCACTAGATCTGATGCTTGCTTTACTGGCGCTGGCTCTACTGTAGGAAGCCCTCCCAGAGCAACAATCTTATCCCCAAGTATCTTTGCATGCTTAAACGATTCCTCAGCATGATCACGTAGCATCGGCGCTATTGATTCTCTAAAAAGCCCTTGAACAAGAAAGCTGTGTTGAAGCCCTTGGATGACACTAGCGTATTCAAGAGAAAGCGCTTTATTTAGCTCGTCAATTACCTTCTGAACGTTCATCATCTCCTCCTTATTATTAACTGTCTATGAAGACATTTTACAAATTTATTGCAACTATTGCAAGGTTCTTTTCAAGGTTTATTAAACAGAACTATTCCTCAATTATAGCTACCGGCCTTACCCAGCCAGCGCTTCCACCGAGAATCTTTATAGGAAAACAAGCCACCTTGAATCCATAAGGTGGAAGTAGATCTAAATTAGTAAGTTTTTCAATCTGACAATATTCCTTTTCAATCCCAGCAAAGTGTGCGCCCCAGAGAACAGTGCTATCACCAGTTCTTTTAAACTCCTCCACCATTGCCGCAAAGGGTCTATCCCATCCTGCAGAGTCCGTTCCCATTACCTTAACCCCCTGATTACAAAGCCAGAGTGTAGACTCCCTTCCCAAACCAGGAAACTTAGACCAGTAATCCATCGTCTCCCATAATTTGTCTGCTCCTGTCATAACAAGGACAATATCAAATGGCTTAATCTTGTATGAGATTTTATCCAGTGCTTCTTCTAAATCAGATACGGTGATTAGTTCTCCTGGTTTCTTATGCCTCATATCTATTACAACGCCATCTCCGTAAAACCACTCAACGGGAACCTCGTCTATTGTTTTCGCCTTCTTCCCCTCAGAGGTAGGATGATAGTGCCAGGGCGCATCAATGTGCGTCCCTACATGAGTGCCAAGGGTAACGTAGTCATTAGCCCAGCCTAGACCTTTTGGAAGGTCCTCTCTTCTGCACTGAAACCGCATCATCATATACTCAGCAGTTTCATGATGCTCCTCATGTTTTATTTGGAGAAGCTGATGTTCAGGGCCCGGTGCGGGTTCAATCTTTAGACTTAAATCAATGAGCCTTGTCTTTTTTTGCATAGGTCTAATTTATATGCGAATTAAGGTTTATCAATAGCCTCCGACGAACGCGGGACGTCTGGTCTGAGCTCGAGGAAGACTTTCGAGTCCGGGATTCAAAGGCGGGGTTAGGCCTACACAATCACTATCCCGCTCTCAAGGGCGGTGTTGGAAAACACCGCCTATCGTACGCAACTCTTTTTCCTTTCGCTAGGCGGGACTTTCCAGTCCCGTCCTTCGACAAGCTGAGGATGGGCATCTGCTCATGCTGGGTTAGAAAACCCTACCTATCGGTAATTCGAAATTCTACTTACTTTGTCATAACAGTAGCCATTCCAAATTTACAAATAACTTGCTTGACAGGAATATAACGGGGCTTTAAAATGCCCCGTTATGAACAGGTTTATTATTTCGTTATGCTTCGCAGTTGTACTTTTCTTTTCAACATCTTTTGCAACACAAGATGAGAATGACGAGGATTCAAAGGATAGAAAGTTTGTTGCTGTGCCCTCAGGCGAGGTTATCAACAAAGACTACTTTGCTTTTGGTGATATGGTGCCGAAGGCGGGACTCGAACCCGCACGCCATAACTGGCACTGCCCCCTCAAGACAGCGCGTCTACCAGTTCCGCCACTTCGGCAGTTTCTTTTTAACGAGAAATTAAATTAGCATACAGGCAAATAAGAAGCAAGTGACACGAGGGGTAGGCGGGGTTTTCTAACCCCGCACGCCAATGCGGAACAGGAATGTCCCGCCTATAGTTCTTTGATTTCAAGCGATACGATAGGCAGGGTTTTCTAACACTGCCTCCAAATGCTAAGCTCCAAATTTCTGAAGCCTTCTTGCATGAGAAAGCATAAGGGTCATTGCATCTGTTGCCTTGAATATCCCAAGCTCTCCCTTAAGGCATTCCTTTTCAGAGAATCCTAAGCTCCCCCCACCACGAGTGTACGATGAATAGAGAAGGAAAGGTACGGGATGCCAGCTATGGGATTTCAAAACAGCAGGCGTAGAATGATCACCCGTAACAACCAAAACATCAGGATTAAGTTTCAATATCTCAGGGACAAAGCTATCAAACTCTTCTATCACCTTAACCTTGCCCCAGAAGTTTCCATCCTCACCATAGCTGTCCGTCTTTTTCACATGAAAGTAGAAGAAATCGAATTCCTTAAAATGTCTCCTAAGCGTCTCTATTTCGCTTTTAATAGAGGTATCCTCCACTTCTAAAACCTCCATTCCAACAAGCTTTGCGACACCCCGATACATCGGATATGCAGCCGTGGTTGCAGCCTTTAATCCATAAGCCTGAGAAAACTGTGGGAGATTAGGATATAGTGAAAAGCCTCGGAGAAGAAGGTAATTAGCCACTTTCTCATCTTTAATAACCCCTGCAGCTAGTTCGATAAATCTCTCGGCAATATGAGCTACCATTTGAGCCTCTTTCCTTCTTGGAGTTGGCTTAAGCGGGGCTTTTCCCTCCTTCTGAGGGTCTGTATCGGTAATATCATCTGCGCCTGGAGGAAGAGGCTCAGGAAATGTAAGTACCAAAACAAATCTATGCTCCATTCCAGATGTAATAGAAACCCTTACACCGTCAATACTTTGAATCCTTTCCCGAATCCTTTCGGCGATTCTTTTATTCTCTTCTGTCGGTATTCGCCCTCCCCTTCTGTCTACAACAATCGGCTTTCTTCCTTCATATTTAGCTGTTGCGAAATTTCCACGAATTGCCACCTCACTGGGAGAGAGTTCGATTCCTAGCCCAAGTGCCTCTAAAACACCGCGGCCGATCTCATATTTAAGGGGATCATAGCCAAATAGCGCTAGATGAGAAGGACCGCTTCCTGGTGTAATACCACGTGCCACAGGGATATGAAGTCCACAGGCGCCACGCCTTGCAAGCTCATCCAGGTTTGGGGTAGAAGCCGCTTCAAGCTCAGTTTTTCCATCAAGTGGTAGTCCTCCAAGCCCATCTAATACACATAGAACTATCTTCGAATCGTTTGGAATTAACAGATCGCGAATTATTTCCTGCATTGAGTATGCTCCTATTTGGTTTTTGATTTTGATGTAGGGAATGCACACCGTGCATTCCACGCCAGGGCTGTATATATGCAGCCCCTACATCTATGCTTCATCAAGCTCAAATTCCATCCCATCGTAAGCAGGCATCATGCCCTCCGGAAGCACCCTAGAAAGCTCATCGTATTCTAGTTCATGCCCCATGTGTGTAAGAACCGCAAGCCTAGGCTCAATAATACGAGTACGTTCAACAGCTTGATCCACGCTAAAATGGGCTGAGTGAGGTGTATATCTCAAAGCATCTATTATGAGTAGGTCAAGCCCTCTTAGCTTCTTCACTGATTTTTCAGGAATTCCACTGCAGTCTGTAAGATAAGCCATCTTTCCTATTCTGTAACCAAATATTTGCCAATCTGCATGATGGATTTCTATCGGGGTTATTCTTATCCCATGAAAATCAAACTCATCCGTGACAGATGTTATTTCCAGTTGCGGTTTACCTCCCGCCGCATATGAGCCATCGAATATATATCTGAAGTTCATTTTTATTGTTGAAACCGTTTGGGGGTTTCCATAGCAAGGTATTACCATTTTATTAACAAAGTTGTAAGTTCTAAGCTCGTCAATGCCGTGTGTATGGTCAGCATGTGAATGGGTATAGAGAACAGCGTCTATTCTTCTTATGTCGTGGCTTAAAGCCTGAAATCTGAGGTCGGTGGAGGTGTCTATTAGGATATTCTTTTTATGAGTTTGAACAAAAACCGAAGTCCTCGTTCTTTTATTTTTCGGATTATTTGATGTACAGGTAGAACAGTTACAGCCAATTATAGGGACACCGGTAGCAGTACCGCATCCAAGAATTATAACCCTCATTTTGCAAAGTTTAGCACTTAGTCGCCCCCATTTCAAAAAACTTATCTAATAGTTAAATAATTAAAGGGCAAGGGCGCCTCGGGATAAGTATTAAAAAATTTTTTTAAAAGTTGTTTACAACGTCCTAAGAAACATTTATTATTTGATTAAATTGAGCATTAGGCCCCTTATCCTAACGCTTCTTATCGCTTTAATTCTATTTCCCTACTCCCATCTATTGGCCGACCAGGGAAAGGACGAGATCCTTTTTCAAGATTCAATAACTCTTTATAAAAACCTACAAGGAGATCCTTCAAAAGTAAGCAACTATGAAATTTGGTTTACACTCGCACAGGCATTCTACAGCATTTACAGGACCTATCCTGATAGTCCTAATGCTCCAACTTCGTTATTCCTATCAGGAAAGCTTTATGAACAAATGGGCAACAGGTTTAATTCAAGGGAAAATCTAGAGAGGTCTATTGAACTCAATAGAGAATTTGTGCGGGTTTTTCCTGTTAGCACCCTTGCCGACGATGCACAGCTTAGGATAGCAAGAATCCTCGAAGGTTGGGATAAGTCAGGGGCCTATATAGAATATGAGAAGGTTGTAAGAGAATATCCAAAAGGTGATATGGTTGAGATAGCTGGGAAAAAGCTTGATCAGTTTGCAGCGTATAAACCAAAAGAAAATAAAATTACAGAAGAAAGTATTGCGAAGGCTAAAACTCAAGATAATTCGAAAGGATTAGCCCACGTAAGCCAAATACGCCACTGGTCTACGGATGATTCTACAAGGGTTGTAATACACCTTGATAAGGAGATGCCCTTCGACTCCCATCTCCTCAAACCCGACCCAGAAGGTGGTACGCCACCAAGGCTTTACGTTGATATAAAGGGCACCACTGTTAGCCTGACTCTTGAGATGGAGCCAATCGAAAAAGGCTTGCTTGAGGACATTAAATTTGCAAGAAATACAGTGGACACCGTAAGAGTAGTGCTTTACATAAAAAGCTTCAAAAATTATAAGGTTTTCCCACTACACGACCCTTTTAGAATCGTGATGGATATCTACGGCGATGAGATAAGTGGTGAAGCCATTGTGAAAGATAGAGAACTCGAAGAGGATAAGAGTCTTTCAGGTCTTCCGAAACTAGATGGAAAAGACATTTCAGCGCTGCGAGGGGCGCTTGGATTAAAAGTAAGAACCGTTGTGATAGACCCCGGACATGGAGGTCACGACCCAGGAGCTATTGGACCAACGGGGCTCAAGGAAAAGAATGTAACACTTGCTATTGCAAAAGCCCTAGCGAGAAAACTAGCGCAAGATGGGAGCGAATTCGGAATCACACGCGTCGTTCTTACGAGAGAAAATGACAGATTCATACCGCTTGAAGAAAGGACCGCTATAGCGAAAAAGGAAAGGGCTGATCTTTTTATATCAATTCACTGCAATGCCGCTAGGAATAATAATGCTCACGGTATAGAAACCTATGTACTAAGCTTCACAAATGACCCTCGTTCCCTAGAAGTTGCAGCCCGTGAGAACGTTACCACAACAAAAGGCATTAGTGACCTAAAAGATATTATTAAAAAGTACCTTCTCAACTCAAAGATTGACGAATCTAAAAAGCTAGCATCACACGTTCAGAGTTACGTCACAACCAACGTAGCCAGGAAATACCAACCTGTGAAAAATAAAGGTGTAAAAAAAGCCCCCTTCATAGTATTGATTGGCGCTGATGTTCCAAGCATACTTGTAGAAACATCATTCATTACAAACCCACGGGAAGAAAAAAGACTAAGGAATCCAGATTATCTAGACGAAATTGCAGATGGTATATTTGCAGGCGTAAGACGCTACTCTAATGAAGTCGAAACCGCATCAGTAGCACAGTAAGATTTCCAAGGTTCGCGATTAAATTTAAAGGGCTCCCTTTCGACCGAATCGGAAGAACATCGATAGGCAAAATGGGAGTTTCATTCCGCCGAATTGGAAGGAGATAAACCTTTGTAGTTTTTACCATCATGGAGCTTTGACTCCAACCCACCTCTAATTGGAGATAAACCTATTTTATAGAGACGACCCGCCGGGTCGTCTCTACTTTAAAACCCTTTTTACCTACAATATACTTTAGAACGCTATGAGCAAGAATAGAGAAATCGGCGATATTTTCGATAGGATTGCAGACATACTGGATCTTTGTGAAGATAACCCTTTTAGAATCAGAGCATACAGAAACGCAGCTAGAAATATAAGAGAGCTCAGTGAAAATATAGAAGATATTGCAGAGCGAGATGAGCTTACTAAAATCCCCGGAATAGGAACCGACCTCGCAGACAAGATTAAGGAATTCATCACCACAGGAAAAATAAATCACTACGACGAATTAAAAAAAAAGTTCCCAGAAGGACTTGTAGAACTATTAGCTATTCAGGGATTAGGTCCAAAGACCCTGGCTAAACTAAATAAAGAACTTGGTATCAAAAACTTAGATGATCTTGAAAGAGCACTTGACGGAAAGGAGATTTTAACACTTAGGGGTATGGGAGTGAAGAAGATTAAGGATATAAAACGTGGAATAGAGCTTTTAAAACAGAGTGGAGAAAGAATGCCACTTGGAATCGCCCTCCCGCTAGCTGAAGAATTAATCTTCGAGATAAGTAGAATCCCAGGCACAGAGGGAACCATCGCAGCAGGATCACTCAGGCGTATGAAGGAAACCGTAGGAGATATTGATATTCTTACAATGGCAGAGAATGGGGAGCGTGTTGTAAAGGCTTTTACAAAGCTTTCTCTTGTCAAAGAGGTTTTAGCAGCAGGGGATACTAAAGGAAGCGTAATTCTAAAAAACGGTATGCAGGTAGATCTTCGTGTAGTAGAGCCAGGCTCATATGGGGCAGCTCTTCAGTATTTTACCGGATCGAAAGCACATAACATAAAACTTAGAACAATTGCACTAGACAAGGGTCTCAAGATAAACGAGTACGGCGTCTTTCGAGGAACAGAGAATATAGCCGGAGAAACAGAAGAGGAGATTTATAAAACCCTAAAGCTTGCCTGGATCCCTCCAGAGATTAGAGAAGATAAAGGCGAGATCGAAGCCGCTTTAAACTCAAAACTACCAAACCTAGTGGAACTCCGTGACATCAGGGGAGACCTTCACATGCACTCTAAATGGAGCGATGGAAAGGTGACAATTGAGGAAATGGCTCTAAAGGCAAAGGATTTAGGATATGAATATATAGCGATGACTGATCACTCTCCCTCTTCCAGGATAGCTAGGGGTCTTTCAGTTGAAAGGCTATATGAAAAGAAAAAGGAGGTCGATACATTAAATAAGAAAATAAAAGGAATCAAAATCCTTATGGGTTCAGAGGTAGATATAAGAGGCGACGGCACTCTTGATTACCCTGACGAGGTTTTAAAGGAATTGGATATTGTGATTGCATCTGTGCATAGCGGGTTTAAAATGGATAGGGAATCCATGACTAAACGAATGGTAAATGCATTACATAATCCCTTTGTGCATTCAATCGTTCACCCTACAGGAAGGTTAATCGGAGAACGTGAGGCATATGAGGTGGATATGGATGAGGTTATTAAGACAGCAAAGGCACTAGGAAAGGCTCTTGAAGTTAATTCCTACTACTTAAGACTCGATTTGAATGATATTAATGTACGGAAGGCAATCCAGACGGGTGTTAAAATAGTTATCTCCACAGATGCCCATCTTCCGGATCAGCTCGGCATGATGAGGCTAGGCGTTGCTACAGCGAGAAGGGGCTGGGCAGAGAAGAAGGATGTTTTAAATACTATGGGTTTGAAAGGGCTTACTAAGTGGCTAAACGAGGTTAGAGATAAATGAGAATTAAAGTAGGGGCACTTTGCAACGTGCCCCTACACCGTATATGTGAATATATTCTAACCAACCTCTTTCGTTGGCATTTAGAAAAAGAAAACACATATAGAGAAGGTGATGATGAGTTTGATAGATGGTTTAGAGGTCAATTTAAATATGAATAACCCAGCAGCAAGCTGCAGTGTATCGTCATATTAGCAGACAGCGCCTTCTGTCATTGTGAGGAGCACTTCGCATACGCTCAGCACAGGCTCCGAGACGAAGCAATCTGACCACTAGCTGTCATCTCGAACGCATGTGAGAGATCTAGATTTCTCGCTGCTACTTCGCCAGAATCTTCAGGGGGTTTATCCTGAGGCATCGAAGGGTTCAGAGATTCGGCTCAGGGCATGGCTCGAAATGACAATAAAAAGAATATTGACAATGACACGGGTGACAATGAAGACCCTTTAGCAAGATACAGAGAATTATGAATGTAAAGGTAATTCGGTGCATATAAACGTAAAAGGTGGTTAAATCGAGTAGATGAAAACAGGCACAAAGCACATCTCAAAGGAAGAGGCAAAAAGAAGGGCTGCAAAACTCAGACGTGAGATAGAACATCATGACTATCTCTATTATGTAGAAAGCAAACCTGAGATTTCAGACGCTGAGTATGACGCACTGGTAGAGGAATTAAAAAATCTTGAGGCTCTATATCCAGAACTAATTACCCCAGATTCACCCACACAACGTGTAAGCGGCTTTGTTGCCGAGGGATTTAACCTTGTTGAACACCGCGTTCCAATGATGAGCATAGATAACATCTCAACAGAGGATGATGCGCTTGAGTTTGATAAGCGTGTAAAGAGGTTCCTTGAAATAGAGGTTTTGCAAAAATCCTCACACGCGAGTACTTTGCGAGATCTAAAAGGAGATATTGGATATACAGCAGAACCAAAATTCGACGGCGTTTCTGCATCCCTTACTTACGAGAATGGATTATTTATTCAAGGTGCAACTCGTGGAGACGGCAGGGTTGGGGAGGAAGTTACTATTAATTTAAAGACCATAAAAGCAATACCGCTTAGGCTTATCACATCAAACGGCGTACCGAAGAGAATAGAGGTGAGAGGAGAGGTGATATTGCCATTAGAAGCCTTTAGAAGGTTAAACAAACAGCTTGGCGAAGCGGGAGAGCCAATTTTTGCAAACCCAAGAAACGCCGCCTCAGGTTCGCTTCGACAGCTTGATTCAGGCATCACAGCTAAAAGACCCCTTGATTTCTATGCCTGGGGAATTGGCGAGGTTATAGGATATGAATTTAAAACCCAGTGGGAGATCATTCAAAAGCTCAGAGGTTGGGGATTTAAGACAGAAAAGAGAATCATGCACTGTAAAAATATAAATGAAGCGATTTCTTATTATCGTGAAATGGAGTCTATAAGAGATGACTTACCATACGAAGCCGACGGCGTTGTGATAAAAGTAGATAGATTAGACTACCAAAGGGAGCTTGGCACAACAGCGAAACACCCACGGTGGAGCATTGCATACAAGTTTAAACCACGTCAGGCTACAACTAAAATTCGAAACATAGTCGTTCAAGTGGGAAGAATGGGGTTACTCACACCTGTTGCAAATTTACACCCGGTTAAGATCGGAGGCGTGACTGTAAGCCGCTCTACTCTCCATACCGAAGAACTAATTAGAGAAAAAGATATAAGAATCGGAGACACAGTACTTGTAGAAAGAGCGGGAGACGTTATACCCGAGATAGTGAAACCCATAGTCGAGAATAGAACAGGAGAAGAAAAGCCCTTCATTATGCCTAAGTCATGTCCCTCGTGTGGGACGAAGGTAGAGAGAGACGGAGCTTACTATTACTGCCCTAACCTTTCGTGTCCCGCACAACTAAAAGGCAGGACAAAACACCTTGCATCCAGAAGGGCATTTGACATTGACGGGCTTGGCGAAAAGATAGTTGAGCAGTTTATGAGAGAAGGTTTAATCAAGGATTTAGCTGATATCTTCTACTTAAAAAAGAATGATTTTATTGATCTTGAGAGATTCGCTGAAAAATCGGCTTCAAACCTTGAAGAAGAGATTGGGAAGAGTAAAAGAATCACATTCGATCGCCTTATTCATGCTCTAAGTATACGTCATGTCGGTGAGAGGCTTGCTCAAGTACTTGCACAAAACTTCCCCAATCTTGATGCACTTATGGAAGCATCTGAAGAAAGACTAATGGAAATCCCAACTGTTGGGCCTGAAGTAGCAAACAGCATCGTGAACTTTTTTAAAGAGAAAAAGAATAGAAAGGTAATCGAGAAGATGCTAGCTGCGGTTGTAAAGGTTGAATATAAACCAAGGACCAAGAAGGGTGATAAGCTAAAGGGAAAGATATTTGTTTTTACAGGAGCGCTTCGGTCTTTCGCTAGAGATGAAGCAAAAAGGCTGGTTGAAGAGCTTGGAGGTCGAGTTTCCAGTTCAGTGACTAAGAAGACCGATTATGTGGTAATAGGAGAAGATCCAGGCTCAAAGCTGGATGTTGCTAAATCCTTAGAGATTAAGACCATTGATGAGGAAGAATTCAAAGGACTAATAGGATGGTAACATCAATTGAACAAAAGAGTCCTAAATAGAATAATGGTACAAATCATGATTTGATTTTAATTCCTTCCCCCTTGCGAGGAAGGTTGGGCTGTTTTTATCCCTTCCCTCCTAAGCGGGGGAAGGGTAGGATGGGGGATAAATGAATAAAATAAAAGCTAGGGAGTTAAGGAGAAACCCGACTGAGGCTGAAAGGAAATTATGGAAACATCTTCGCCTCCGTCAGATCGGAGGTTATAAGTTTCGTAGGCAACAGCCCTTAGGACAGTACATTGTTGATTTTGTATGCTTGGAGAAAAAGCGTATTGTTGAACTAGACGGAGGGCAACACAGCGAACAGATTGTTTACGATGCAGAACGAACCGAATGGTTAGAGGCTCAGGGATTTCGAGTTCTCAGATTCTGGAATAATGAAGTTTTGAAAGAAATCGAGGTTGTAAAAGAGGTGATAGCAAAGGAGTTAGGTTTTAACCCCCCACCTTAATCCTCCCCCACAAGGGTGGAGGAAATCTGGGTAATTGGTGCTCCTTGCTGACCATTATTAACCTTTCTCAGTCTTCCTCTGCCTCAATATTTCATAAATCATAATCCCTGCTGCAACAGAGGCATTAAGACATGAAACCTCTCCTAGATTTGGTATAGATACAAGAAAATCGCATTCTTCTCTTACTAGTCTCGTTAACCCCTTCCCTTCACTTCCCACAACAAGGGCTAAATCCAAGGCTCCAAGTTCTTCTGCAAAAACAGATTTAGTAGCAGAAGGGTCGGCTCCTACAATCCATACGCCCTTCTTCTTTAAATCTCTTATTGTAATAACAAGATTTACCACCCTCGCAATCGGCACAAAACTCACCGCTCCTGCCGAGGCCTTTACAACAGCAGGTGTCACAGAGGCGGCTCTATCTTTAGGGATTATTACACCGTGTGCTCCAAGAACATTGACCGTCCTTATTATTGCTCCTAGATTCTGAGGGTCTTCAATGTGATCAAGTAAAATGATAAGGAGTCTTTCTCCCTTTTTCTTTGCGTTGCTAAGAATATTATCAACATTACTGTACTCAAACTCTGAAATCCTAGCTGCGATACCTTGATGACTCGAAGTCCCAGTGATTCTTGAGATTGCATCACGTGGAAGAAATGAAACCTTTACATTCTTCTCTCTTGCGAGTCTTATAATATCTGAAATCCTTTCTTTCTCTAACTCCTGAGAAATTAAGATTTCTTCTATCTTAGACAATGTTTGAGAAATAGCTTCTTTTACAGGGTTTTTTCCGTAAATGATCAATCTTACTGTACCTTAGGTTGTGATGGACTCTCTTCAGAATTATCACCCTGAGTACTACCAGTGCCAAAATTCAACTCTGCTTCTTTTATCTTGTTCAAGATATTATCATTAATCCACTTTTCATCCCACCACTCTATTGGAAGGACTGGGACCCCATCTACGAACACCGCGTAATGTAGATGGTCCCCTGCCGCAAGCCCAGTATCACCAGTTCTTCCGATTATCTGCTTTTTCTTGATTTTATCACCAACCTTTACATCAATAGAACTCATGTGTCCATAAAGTGTAGAGACACCTAGTCCATGATCAATTATGACAGTATTTCCATATATCCCTAAATCCCCTGCAAATAAAACAACACCATCGTTTGCTGCCTCAATAGGATATTTTTGTGTTACAGCCAAGTCATAGCCAAGATGGTACTGATTGTCTATTACCTCTCCGTTATAAACATAGGTTCTAGCATCTGCAAAGTTAGCCTCTACCTTGGAGTTTGTAAGTTGATGAAAATTACCTTTCCATAGAATTTCATTCCTTGAATTTTCACCGATCTTTTTAATCTCTTCCTCGTTTTTCTTTCTTAGGTCGCGGTTTACTTTAAGGAAAATCTCCTTAAGATCATCACCTTGCTTTGAATCGTCCCCTAAGAGCGGAACTACTTTGCTTTCAATGAAATCATCACTGATATCGAGGGTGCTTTTTCTATATTTCACGTCCTTTAGTCTGTAGGTGAACCCTACCTCTTTTGAATTTCCGGCCTCATCCTCAGCACTAACGACTATTCTTTCATCTGTAGGCACATTGTAAGGATAAGCAAATATAGCGATATAAACATCAGGGTTATTGAAGTGGCCTTTATAACCCTTAAAGAGATAATCACCGATTTTAACTCCGCTCTTAACAGAATCTTTAGGGGTCTTATAAATCACAGCCCCTGAGCCGCCAAAATTAATGTAGTTCTCTCTACTAAGCACTTCAACCCTCGGAGGTGTAATATCAACCTTGACATCTTTACTTAATATTGTCTTATTACCCTTAAAAAATCCCCAATATGAACCATCAACAGCCGTCACTCGTATTGTAGCAGGGCCATCTTTTATGCCAAGTTTCTTCGAGTCAAGTGAGATAGTAAAATTCTTATCCATCACTGGTTGTGAATAATCTTCTTGGATCAATGGAAACTCTCCTTGCTCGTTTGTTAGTACAATAGAAACACTTATTAAACCTTTCCCTTTGTCTTTTATCACAACATCAAAGGGACGAAGCCCTATAAACTCATAGTCAAGCCTTATTTCCACGGTTGGCGCATGCCATTCAAATCGAGGAAAAATGAATATGAAACCTCCTATTATTAGTGCAAGAAATAACAAATAAAGAAACGTCTTTCCTATGCTTGTAAATTTATTTTCTCTTCTCATTAAAAATCCCCTTTAAATTTAGTAGAATCAATATTATTATACAGTGTATCTCAATAGGACAATATGGAAGAAAGCTTTTTAAATACGAAAAAGATTTTATTAATTAGATATATTTATTAAGACTTTTTAAATGCCTTAGAATTTTAAGATGATCGCAAATAAATTATAAACATTATAAACTGATCTGTTTTTTATACCTCAAGGAATTAAGTTTTTTAAATAGGAGGTGGCCGATGGCAGAGCGCGAGTTGCAGGAAGACATAGAAACCTTAAAGGAGGATATGGTTAAGCTTCGCACGGACATGACAGAGCTAGCCAAGAAGCTGATTGACATAGGAAAAACCGAAGCTAGGGAAGCCAAGGAGAATTTGGAAACCGAAGCGCGAAACCTTATAAATGAATTGGTTGAGGAGTTAGATAAGGTCAGCGAAAGAGGCAAAAAGACATTTAAGACAATGGAAAAAGAGGTTAAGGAAAAACCCCTCTTGAGCTTACTCTTAGCTTTTTTAGTAGGATTTTTACTAGGCAATCTTCTTGATCGTAGATAGATTCTGGAGACTATGTTTAAGCTTATAGTTACGCTTATTCAACTTCTAGTTAATGAATCCAAGCTACTACGCATGGTCTTGTTGCGTCTAGGAATAAGTTTTTTACTTTTAGGAGCGGCATGGGCTTTCATGGTGATTGGGCTTGGGTTTATCGTCTGGGCCCTTTATCTATACTTAACCAATTATCTCAACCCACCTATAGCAGCCCTTGCCTCTGGTTTTCTCCTCTTACTTGTTACGGGAGTTTTAGTATGGATTGCTATAAGACTAACCCGCTTCCGAATTTCAGCACCAGGTAAACTCTCCTGGGTTCGACATCACCCAAAGGAGGTCACACTAGTAGTATTACTTGCAGGTTTTATTGCTGGTGCCACTCCAAAGGCACGCGAAGCCTTGACTGAGGGGCTTGTATGGTTACTCAAGCGTGGTAAATCCTAGAGAACATAAAATAGGACAACGCCTAAACGATAAGAAAATTGGTCGGCATAAAGGGAAAATTTACGTTAAAATTCTGAGCCTTTCTTTTCCTTTTTTATCACATAACAATTCACTCATGCATTCTCGAAATTTAGGTAACAATTAGAAGGATATAAAAGAAATTACTAAGGAAAATTGGTTTACAATATAAAAACGACTCCGAGTGACCTTGTTCTTTTTGAAAACCATTGTTTCCTTTCCCTACTTGATTTGACCTTTCGGTCTCCTCTTTCCGTACTTGGTAGTTTTTGGTTTTCAAACAAATCAGCCTTAGCCCCTTGGAGCCGCTTAGTTATATATTTACTACAAATTGTACTCAATGTCAAGTAGAATTTTATTTAAGAAGAAAATTGTTTAGCATTAGGGAGTTATGAATGCCAAACCATGTTATTTCATACTGGATGCACTTCAACTACCTGTACCTGCATCTTCAGTACACAGATGTTCTAAAGGAGCAAATTCTTATGTAAGTATGGTGACCCTTCTTATCTGGACCTAACAAATCCTTCAATCATCTCAGTACCCTTCTTTAGCTGCTCTATCCATCGCTCCTGAATCTTATGTAAATTCTGAAGGTACTCTGTAACTTGCTTAGGTAGACTCATTTCTGAAAGTAGCTTATTGGCTTCCTCTGTTTGCTTCCTTTGCTCCTCGATCATCTGGTTTATTACCTCCCCTATCGTTTCTACAACGTTTTGCGTCAATGCCTCATGAAACTTTTTAGATTGTTCAAAGAGCTTCCGCTGGTATTCCAGAATAGGTTTAGCCATCTTCTCAGTTCGTTGCTGATAATCTAAAAACGGCTTTACTACCTTTTCCATTCGCTTCGGATACTCCAGGAATGGTTTGGCTAGCTTCTCCATTTCTTTTCTCTGCTGTTCAAAAACCCTGATAAACTCGCTAAATGGGTCCTTAGGACCTTTCTTTTGTGCCATAGCATTTCCCTCCTCTTTTTATTTTATAAATTACCTATCTACTATTAATTATGACACAAATTGTATTGTTAAATCAAGATTTGAAATACGATGTAATATGTAGGGGCGAGGTATCCTTGCCCTTATCAGAAATTGATATTCTGTACGGGCTGAAGCCAATCACTTTTATTAAATCAAAATTTTAAAATAGGTAGGACAGGTTTAAAACCTGTCCCTACTTCTGTAGGAACTGAACACCGTTCAGCCCATCTTCGTTCTATGTACTGGGTAGACAACGAGTCTTGCTAAAAGGGATTGAAACTAACTTTTCTTGACTTTTCACAGATGAAGTATTACTATTTTAATTCGTAATACTTATTAAACAGGTAATAGTTTTATGAAAGAATCTACTACAATAACAGTTAAAGGTCAGGTAACCATACCTAAGGAGATAAGGAAGGCATTGGGTCTAAGACCCGGTGACAGGGTTGTTTTTGAAAAAGAGGGCAATACTATTGTTCTAAAGTCCGCTAAAACACTTCTTGATTTCAGAGGTTATGTCAAAGCAGAAAGATACATCTCTCCAGAAGAGGCTAGAAAAATAATCAAACAGAAAAGAGGGGAAAAGATAAAAGAGGAACTGAAGAAGTGACAGAAATATTTATGGATACGAATCCTTTTATAAGATATTTCACCAATGATATTCCTGAACGTGCTGAAAAAGTAGAAATTCTCCTTAAAAGAGCTCAACATGGGGAAATCAAACTCATCACGAATGAAGTAATTGTAATAGAAATCGTTTGGGTACTTGAATCAGTATATCAAATGAAAAGGAACCAAATTTACGAACTACTTCAAGGAATATTTAACTCCCGCAATCTTGAGATTACCAATAAAGCCGTCTTAAAGGAGACATCAGAAGTTTATAAGGATAAAAATATAGATTTTATTGATGCCTACACAGTTTCATACATGAGGGCTAAAGGTTTTAAGAAGCTCTGCTCCTTTGATAAGAAGCACATGAAGAGGATTGATTGGATAGAGCTTGAAGAACCTTAAAAAAACGCAAATCTTTACCTACCTCCTCACCCGTTTGTAACCTGTGTTCGAGCTTTTTATAAGCTCCTCGATTTTTGCTTCAAGTCTTTCATATCTTTCTCTTAACTCCTTCATCTCTTTCTTAATCTCGCCGTATTCATTCGACGTAGTTTCAACTCCACTTTGTTTGGTTCTTATCAAGGAATATTTTTCTTTATTTATATTTAAGCTCAGAATATCCGGTCTTGAAAAGTGTCCCATAGCATCTATTACTGCCTTAGCCCTTATAATCATTTCCATATCAATTTCGGCATAAAGGATTCCTTCTTTGTCATATAGAGGGCCAGCGATGTACTCTCCCCTTGGATTTATTATTCCGCTTCCGCCAGGAAAGTCCCACTTTGTATATTTTTTAAGTGGAAAACTATCTGGAACCATATCCTCATTAATGTAAAGAGATGCTGCAATTACAAACACCTGTCCCTCAAAGGCGTATTGTCTACTGGAGAAGTCCATTGTGGGTTTGACAAAACCATGCCCCGCCCAGAGGCCAGCGTGTATCTGCTCCCCTTCAGCAAACATCGCATATTTGGCTAAGGTCATATGATGCTCGTAGCAGAAAAACCCCCCTACCTTTCCTAGCTCAGTATTAAACACCCTAAGGTCGCTCCCGTCACCCATTCCCCATATGCATTTTTCACTGTCAATTGACATAAGCTTCCTGTGTTTACCTAGGATCGTACCGTTTTTGTCTATAAAAAGTATTGTGTTATAGAGAGTGCCGCCATCTCTTTCGTTCATACCAATAATTACATAAGCTCCAGCTTTTTTTGCGGCTTCTCGGAGCTTATCCGTATCTTCGCTTGGGATTTCAACTGAGTTTTTATAAAGCTCCGTATATGCATCAATAACAAGCTTCCTTTCTGGTCCCGTTCCCAAATCCTTAGGCCAGTATGGATATGTGGGGATAAAGGCTTCCGGAAAGACTATTAAATCTGCTCCATTTTCTCTAGCCTCTTTTATTAAACTACAGGCCTTCCCGACGGTCTCTTCTTTGTTTAAAAAAACTGGCGCTGTTTGCACAGCAGCGGCAATAAACTTAGTATATTCTTTTCCCATCTCATTAACCTCATATCATAACAATGCTACTAATTTTACTCAATTTAAAAAGGAAAAAATAGTTAGATTTTAAGATTATTAAAACTCGCTAAACTATAGCTACAAATTAACTAAGACACCATGTAACCAATAGTAAAGTAGGACCATGTAGTATGAAACAGGAAAAGTAAAAATTAGACTATCGAATCTATCAAGTATGCCGCCATGGCCAGGAAGAATTCCCCCTGAGTCTTTTGCTTCAGCGCTCCTTTTAATCAATGATTCCGTTAGGTCACCAAGAACAGCAACAATTCCTATTACTAATCCAAATAAAACAACCCAGTGGTATTCGATAGGGGATTTAAAAATTAAATTTCCTACAATAGCTGCTATAGCTGAAGAAATAATGCCTCCAATTGTTCCCTCGAGTGTCTTTCCGGGACTTACATGTGGAATCAGCTTTCTTTTTCCCTTCCATCTTCCAATGAAATAGGCTCCGGTATCGTTTAAGAAGGTGCAAGAAACGACAAGGAAGATATAGAAGAATCCTATATCGCTATGACCCTGAACAGTTTCGACATAAGTTTTAAGGTTTGAGTTATGATCTATGTTTCTAAGTAAAATCGCATGACTTAAAAACCATCCTATATAAATAATCGCAAAAAGACCTGTGCTTAAAGCAATGATTGCGTTAGACAAATCCTGTCGTCTTAATGCTAATAAAAAGATGATTATTACTGCGAATGAAAAGACAACTGCAAAATAGAAATACCCAAAGTATGCAGCTATCCCTAGCGCTAAACTGAATGCTATTCCTAATTCCCTTTCAGTTTGAATGCCCTTTGCTTCTAAAAGCTTAAAAAGCTCTATGTTTCCAAATAAAATAACCAAGAGAATGAAGATAAGAAATGGAATTCCACCTAAATAAAAAATAAAATAAAGGAGAGGTACTCCAACTACGGCTGTAAGGACTCTTTGAGTCAGGTTGCTCATGGTTATTAAGCTGATATACTTTCCATAAAAAAAAGACTAAAGCAAATTATAGTTAGTTGCATTTATCTAGAAAATGGAAAACTCTTTTCCCAGTAGGTAGCTTCAAAAATGTGTGGCCCACCAGATAGGAGCACCATCCTGGTGCGATATAGAGTCGCTGCTGGAAGCCGCTCCTACATAGTAAATATTACAAGTGGTTATGCGGTTAAGTATAGAAGTGACTAGTATGAATGAAATAAAACTATTATATAAGCCAAACAATGAGCCGATCAGCATTGCTGTTCTTGTCTCTGGCACTGGTACAAACTTAGTAGCCTTGTATGAGGAACAAAAAAGATTAGAGAGACTAGGAGAGAAAAACTATGGAAGGGTCGATGTGGTTTTTACAAATGTTCCAAACTGTAAAGGGGCAGAACGGGCCAAAGAGTTTGGAATTCCTGTGGTTAGCCTAAGTTCAAAATCGTTCTTTGATATTCTACAAAAAAACCCTGATAATAATGAGGCGAGAGAATTCTATGATGCAGCCGCAATTACTCTCATAGAAGAGGTTTGTAAACCAGACTTAGTAGTTCTAGCTGGTTACAGAAGACGACTTGGTAGTATTTTTATAAGTAGATACGAAAACAGAATTTTAAACATCTACCCCGGTGACATTACAAAGACCTATCTAGTACGAGGCGTAGAGGCACCTATTCAAGCCCTGAGAACTGGTGAAAACACGATTAAATGCACTGTCTTTCTAGCAAGAGAAGAAGAGCGTTTCGGTCCGGCAATCATCCAATCGAATCAAATTTCCCTTGAAGGACTCAAAGAAGAAGATATAAAGGAAATAGAGGAAAAGATAAGAAAAGAAGGAGAGTGGATTATCTATCCCTTTGTAGTTCATCACCTAATAGCAAAGGGAAGAGTAGGAATAGACCTAGAAGATAACATATACATTGATGGGACTAGGATGCCTAATGGAGGATACCAATTTAAAAACAGCTATTTAGCCACAGATTGACTCAGGTCTACACTAATAGCAAAAGGATCCATGATGCACGATACATGATGCATGATAAATTACGCATCTTGCATCATGCAACTACCTTGCTTACATTTGCTTTTTGAGATAATTCTTGAGTAAATAATTACCATGATTTTTAAAGCTTAATCTTTATGTCTTTACCCTCTATAACCACCTTATAAGTCTTTACAGGCTGAGATTTTTTAGTGATGCATTCACCAGTTTTTAATTTAAATGTCCAGGCATGCCCCGGACAGATAACCACATCTTCATAAATAAGCCCGGCACCAAGAGAAAACTCAGCATGTGGACATCTGTTGTTTATAGCGTGGAACTCACCGTTTATGTTAAATAAAGCTATCTCCGTGCCATTTACTAAAACCACTTTTCTTTTACCTGGTTCTACCTCTCTAATTTCTGCTACCTTAAAGAGATTGGAATTAGTTCCAGTTTCTTGATGACTTTGCTTCTTCCTACTCATTTGTGATTTATTGTAACATACTAAAATTTATAAGCTCAGTTTTAGTAATTTTTAGTTGGTCCAATCCTTAGATGTTAACATCTCCCATTTTTATGGAGCCAATGTAGCCCGCTTTCATCTGGTCATGCTTATGTCAATACTAAAGAGAAAATGTCACCCTTGATGCAAAGTGAAAATATCACCTGCAAATAGATTCTCAAGAGGTAAAGTATTAGTTTTGATCCTTTTAGTTTCATCAGAACTAATCTCCTTACCCTGAGATTGGCTCAGGGTGATCCTTGTATCTTATGTGTATAGACCCGTCTAATCTTTTCTCCACCGCTACTTTAGCCTTAGCAAAGGAGATTCTATATTTATCAGGCAGTATCTGAAATATACGATTCTTATAGGAGATAGTATTGTCAGCCATAACAGTTCTTTGCTCTTTTATTGAGAACACAAACTCAAGGTTTAATTCCTTTGGTAAACCCTGAGCCCATCTCAGGGTAAACCCCTCCAAGCACCCTCTTTATCTTTGGGAGTGTTAGAGAATTTCTTATTAAACCTTGGTAGGAACTTATTGTGGAGATACTTGTTAGCTTCCTCTATAGAAGATATTTCATGCAGTTTCAACTCCTTAAGAGAGCGAATAAAAGCTCAGGTAAAAGATATCTTTGAGCATCAGGAAGGGCTTTGGCATATACACCAGAGACATCTTGATAATGTGGTTTGAATTATCAACTAAAAATATATATTTTAATATTTAACTTATTAGAAAAATTAGTTAAAACGGAGAATAAGATGGGAAACCTAGTAGAAGTTGCAAAAACAGGCGATCTAGAACCTGGACAGGGAATGATGGTTGAAGTAGAAGGGGAAAATATTGCCCTTTTTAACATTGATGGAACTTATTATGCGATTGACGATACATGCACCCATGTCGGAGGTCCACTTTCAGAAGGAGAAATCCAAGAACATACTGTAATCTGTCCCTGGCATGGAGCAGAGTTCGATTTAAAAACAGGAGAGGTTCTAGGTCCACCAGCCAAAAATTCTGTAAAAAGCTATAAGGTTCACTTAGAAGGAAACTCGATAAAGATAGAGGTTTAAAAATTATAATCTGCCATAATTTGCCAAGGGTCAATCTCCCATCCAAAAGAGAGAAAATATCTATAAAATTCCTATCCACAATCAAATTATCCTTAAACCCTGTCTATAATTTTATCATATTAAGCCAGGTTATTGCATCTTGATCATTGGTAAATAAATGCAGTAGGAAAAAATCATGGAGATAACTTAGGAAAAGACACCTACTAGACACCTTCAAACATAACTATAAATAAATAAAAAAATATTAAATCAAGATTAGAAACATGGACTAAAATTCTGACTTTGTACTTCGACTAGAACATTACTATAACCTAGAGCCATGAAGCTTGGGAATTGCGATTGAAACCTATTACAACCTACCAAGTTTACCTCTTGGAATTGAAGCAGATAGTTTCTGTGCTATCAAAAAAAGATGACTGACAGGTAAAATCTCTATACATTGTTTTAAAAGCCTTAAAACTGTTTACCGCTAACTTATTCCGCATTGATTTTCTTTATAGCCCTCTCGCTCTGTTCGATTATTTTCCCAACTGGGAAAACAAATAGATATTGTCCGGAGTCCTTTAACACATCAAGCGCTTTGGCAGATACCTTGTCAAAGAATTGAATAGATGTACCATCAGTAATCAATACGTAGTTCTGAGGCTTCTTAAAGACTTCCTGCATTTTTTCTTTGAGGAATTCAACTATGTTTCGAAAACGCTGAACGGAGATTCCCTGTCTCTGAAGTGAAACAAGCCATCTAAGAATTATAAAATCTTCCACAGAGTAGAGTTTAGGTATTCCCCTCCCCTGCCCACTTCTTATACTAGGAATAATAAGTCCTGTACGCTCATAATAATCGAGATGATCAAAATCAAGCTTGATGTTTTCAAGGGCTTCTATTAGTTCGATAACGTCCTTGCTTTTCAAACCGCTTAACGCCCTTGGTCTTAATTTTTTTGTTTCCTTTTTTGTTTTACCCTTGCCCATTAATATCGAGTTAATTGATTAAAATAACGAGTTCACGAAGTATACATTCTAACTCCAAAATATCATAAACAATAAAGTCATTCAATCCGTTTTGAATCTCCCATCTGTCTTTTTAATTACTTGAAAACACTCGAATAGTGATTAATTTAAATACTGTAAATAACTTTTTCTATGTGCAGGTAATCTTGAAATGGAAACGACGATAACAATTTCTCCTTTTGCATTTTATCCAGAGTGCGACTGCAGATTGCCGCTATCTGGGCATGAAAAGGAAGAGCACGATAAAATAAATCATCAACCAATTACATATTGGGGTATTTATATGGGCGGAGAAAACGTCTCTTACACATCTACTAGAGAATTGGCTGATAAGACAAAAGTTTGGATGGAGAAATGGTTAGAGGGCAGGCTTTAATCAGTATGGCTATGAGTTTAAACATGCTTAGTTCTGTATAGATTTTGCTTTATCTAGCTCAGCTTTAAGCATATCTAAGTTTTTAAGTACTTCAATTTCTAGCTCTGGTAAGATACCTTTTATAGATATTACGAACTGTCCAGGGTCAAGAGCACCTTTTTTATAATCTACGATTGCAACGATATTCTCTGAGATCTTGGATATTTCAACTCGATCAACATCAAAGTAAGCGTAAAGAATTCCCTCAATTTCAGATATGTCGTTATTATTCCTTATTCCAGATATTCCTAGAGCTGCCCTCTCAACCCTTGATTTGTCAAATGGACGCCTTACCTCATACCCAGCCCGTCTAAGGGCTAATATTATTTTCGTTTCGCTAACCGATTCTGGATTGTAGCTTGCACGAATTTTCTTTTTTACTATATCTATATCAGCGTCTTCCACACCAGAAATTCCTAAGACCTTTGACTTCACATCACTACTACATGTAGCACAAATGCCAAAAACCCTGAGTTCTAAGGTTTTACGCTCTTCCGCAAATAAAGAAGACGTAATGAAAGTAATTATTAATAATATTGCTAGGACAAAAGCTCTCATTCTTGGCTTACCTCTTTGTAGCAATTAGACGATTTTTTATGGGAAAAGATTCAATGGTTGGTAATATAATTATAGTTACTGTTCTTCCTTCTGTGACGGAGCATGCTCTACGGCTATTGCAAGTCGCGAATACCCCTTAGTTTTTACCGTATCCATTACTTCAACGACCCTACCGTGCGGAACAAGGCTATCAGCTCGTATTATTACAAGGGATTCTTTGTTCTGATTTTTCTCTAGGGTTTCAGAAAGCTTATCCAAGGTGATTATTTTATCATTAAGGTATAGCTTTCCGTCTTTCGTAAGATTAATAGTGAGCTGATCAGCTTTTACAGGTTCGGCTGAACTTGCTTTTGGAAGTTTTATGTTTATTCCACCTGAAGTTGCAGCAAAATTAAGAGAGAGTGCAAAAAATATGAGGAGGTTAAAAACTGTATCTACAATCGGTGTAATATCAACCCCTGCACCTAATCCGCCTTTGTTTCTATTTTCCTTTCTGAATCTCATCTTGCAATCTCTCTAGTTTTATCCTTCCTTTCATTGGCAAGAAGAACTTCTTCCATTATTCTTTTAGCCTCTTCCTCCATATCTGTTATAAGTCCATCCGCTTTACCCGAGGCGTATTTATATGCTATGAAGGCAGGGATAGCAACCAATAGCCCAAATGCTGTTGTGTAAAGAGCCTCAGATATTCCGGCCGCTAGACTGGGCGGATTGACTATTGGCTGTTCGGATATGACTTTGAATATTTTTATCATTCCAGAGATTGTTCCTAGGAGTCCAAGAAGTGTGCTAGCGTTGCTTATAGCGCCAAGTCCCTCTATGTAACGTCCGAGCTCTTGTGCTTCTTTTCGACCCGCTGCTTCTATTTCTTCTTTTAACTCTTCCCTAGTTTTGTTTGAATTCTCAAGTACGACAAGTGCAATCCTTGCAGTTGAAGAACCATTAGTGCGACAAAGCACTATAGCTTCACCCAGTTTTCCCTGAGAAAAAAATCCATAAAGTGTGTTAAGAAATTGCTCAGGGATTATTCTTTTAACCCTAAGCATCCATATTTTCTGGAGAAATATTGCAAGCCCAACAATCGAGCAGAGAAGAATGGGATACATAAAAAACCCACCCTTTCTCATAAACTCAATTACACTGCTCTCTCCAAACATAAGAAGCCTCCTTGCAATTTTTCATAAAGTCATTGCGAGCCAACCGCGGTCTTTCGAGCGCAGCATTCTTTGAACCACACTGCGGTTCAAAGGGAAATAAAAAGTGTGTGAGAAATGGTTATAAAACATAGCGTGCAATCTAATACCTCTGGGATAAAGATATTGCTGAACATGCACTGAACTTGAGATTAAACTTGCTAACTTTGTCAGCCTCGTAATAATACCTATCCTGGTGAAAGCCACTGATAGAGGCAAAGGGTCAGTTCCTCGCAATGACTCTAATCTATATAACATTATTCAAAATAGTATACCAGAATATTCAAGGTGGTTAATTTAGTCAATGAAAATCAAACTCACTTCATAAAATCTGGAATAACCTCTCCTCGAAACAAATCCTCGTATGCTTCTCTTTCTCTCACTATGAAAAACTCTTCTCCTCTTACCATTACCTCAGGAACACGAGGACGGGTGTTATAGTTAGAGGACATTACAAAGCCATAAGCACCTGCGCTCAATATAGCGAGAAGGTCACCCCTTTTTACCTTTGGAAGACCCCTATCCTTTGCAAAAAAATCTCCAGATTCACACACCGGCCCAACTATATCTACAGTTTCCTCGTCTCCTAGGCTCTCATGAACAGTAATAACCTCGTGATAAGAATCATAGAAAGCAGGACGGATTAAATCATTCATCGCTGCATCTACCACGACAAATTTCGTAGATGCTCCATCTTTTACATAAAGCACCTTAGTTACAAGAATTCCAGCATTCCCAACGAGCACCCTTCCAGGCTCCAACACGAGTTTATAGGGAGTGCTGTTTATCTCTCGTTTTATTACATCCGCGTATTCCTTTGGATGAGGTGGCATTTCACCTTCTTTGTAGCTTATCCCTAGCCCTCCTCCAATATCAATGTATTGAATGGTAATGCCTTCATTCTTCAGAGCATCCCCAAGCTCAATCAGCTTTCTTAATGATTCGACAAAAGGGTCGAGTTGAAATATCTGTGAACCTATATGTGCGTCAATCCCTACGACTTCGATTCCTTCCATTCTTGAAGCCTCTTTATAAACGTCTAACGCTTTGCTAATCTCAATCCCGAACTTACTTTTCTTAAGTCCTGTAGAAATATATGGGTGAGTCTTGGGATCAATATCTGGATTGACTCGAAGTGCAATTCTTGCCTTCTTACCTAACTCTTTTGCTACATCGTTAATTACCTGTAGCTCCTCTATAGATTCAACATTGAAGAATAAAATACCGGCCTCGATAGCGGCTTTTATCTCATCTTCTGTTTTTCCAACCCCTGAAAACACAATCTTTCCTGGGTCTCCACCAGCACGGAGAACACGGAGTAGTTCTCCACCCGAAACAACATCAAACCCTATTCCTAGATTTGCATAGGTTCTTAGAACTGCTAGGTTGGAATTTGCCTTTACAGAAAAACATATTAAAGGGCTAATTTCGGAAAAGGCTTCACGAAAAACATCAAAGTCTCCTTCTAAAGCCGAATTACTATAGATGTAACAAGGGGTACCAACAGCCTCGACAATTTTTTTTACAGATACATCTTCAACACGATACTCTCCACCCTTGTATTGAAAGTCATACCACATTTAGTTTTTCTCCCTTGATCTTTGGTGATGGAAATTTACCAAGAAGACGTAACAAAATCAATCAGACTGATTTTACAAGGCTAATTTCTTTCAAAACCAACTTTAGAAGTATAAATTACTTTCCAACATTTATTACCTTCCATACCTAAGTAGAATACAAAAATTTCGTAAACAAAATAATCGCCGTTCATGGTTCGACAAGCTCACCACGAACGGCTTGGTCTAAACACCGTTTGCCCTGAGCCATGAGCTCGTCGAATGGTCGAAGGGCGTAACTGAAGTTCTCTCAAAAAGGTTTAACAACGTACTGCTTTTATTTACAAGAAACGTGCTTAACGTGAGTTATTATATTCTTTTTACGAATTTTTTGTTACCTATCTAGCATTAAGCTGAAAAGGTGAAAAGATAATACTCTGGATTACAATCAATAAATTCAATACTATTATAGAGTAAGAATTAAAATTTCAAATTAATATAATACATTGGCAAAACTACAATGAGTGTTGTATCTTGTTCAATATAAAGTGCATTCTTGATTTTGAAGGATCTTTCGATTTATAATTAGATGCACTTAAAAGGAGGTTTTATTTGAATGAAGCTCAAGAATAAAGTGGCTCTTATTACAGGTGGAAGTATAGGACTGGGAAAAGCAACCGCTATTCTTTTTGCAAAGGAAGGTGCAAAGGTTGTAATTACAGGACGTACGGAGAAAACCCTGAAGAAAACCGTAGAAGAAGCAAAGAAAGAAGGACTACAGATTGACTATATCGTAAGCGATGTCGCAAAAGAAGAGGACTGTAAAGAGGCTGTAGATTACATGATCGAGAAATACGGTAAAATAGATATACTATTTAACAATGCTGGAGTACTCTACACTGGTACCACACATGAAACACCAACTGACATATGGGATAAAACATTTGCTGTAAATGCAAGGGGAACTTATCTTATGTCCAGATACACCATACCCCATATGTTGAAACAGGGAAAAGGATGTATTATAAATAACTCCTCCGTACTCGGATTAAAAGCAGTGCCCGGTGTTGCTGCATATAACGCTACGAAAGGAGCCGTTACACAGCTTACAAGGAGTATGGCTCTTGAGTACTCAAGCAAAGGAATCCGGGTAAATGCAATCTGTCCCGGAACGATTGTGACCCCTATGGTCGAGGGTTTATTTGAGCAGTTCGGAGACAGAAAAGCCGCTGAAGAGCTTTTCAAATCCTTCCACCCGATTGGACGCCTTGGCAGACCAGAAGAAATCGCCCATGCTGTTTTATTCTTATGCGATGATAATGTAGAGTTTATGACAGGCACTATGCTCTCTGTAGACGGGGGATGGATTGCAAGGTAATGAGTTGAACAACAGGGTTACTTGACAGATATTAATTCATATTTGATAATAGCTTTCCACAATTATTTTATTGAGACTAGACACTAGTAATTTAAAGAGGTATAAACTATTATTATCACACCTTAAAACGGAGAAAGAGGATGAGATTTTTTATAAGCGTTATTTTCTTTGCAATTCTAATTTTTGGCTTTAGCAGATACGCTATCCTTGAGGAGTACGACCTTACAGCTTCTCAAAAACACTTTACTGCAATAGTAAGAGGGCTTCCTGGAATTACAAGCGCACAATGGAAAACACCTATTTCCCTTTGGGCACAGGTATCTTCAAAAGCAGTAGGATCTCCACCAAATATTGCTAAAGCACAACAGCTTTCTGATATACTAGCTGAAAGGGGTAGAACGGCTCTTAGACAACCTTTCTGTATTCATATATATCAAGGAAGTACCAATGAACTCGCTAGGTCTTGCGTGTACTGAGGTTATGCAATATTATATTAGGCTAATTATGAATACTTTTTATAAATTGCTGGGAATTAAATTAAATAGTGCTTCTCTATCCTTGTCTCTTTTAACATTAATAATGTTACTAGGCTGTGTTGGCGAAACCCCTCAGGAGCCACCAAAATATGGGTTTTATAAGAATGAACCAGTTGTCTTTAGAAGTCCCTATGATGATGTTTGGACGGCAACCCTGTTAGCAGTTCAAGAACTGAATTGGGATATAAGCAATGCAGATAAAACAAAAGGAATCATTGAACTAAAAACCTCATATGTATATACAGAAGTGTTTGGGGAGTACACAAGAATGTATGTAGAGCCCAACAATGTAGAAATGGAAAAATCCAAAATCAAACCCTACTTAACTCGCATATCTTATTATGAAAAAACAGCACCACCTAATCCAAAATTTGTAAGAGAAACCCTTGAAGTGAATGTGAAAAGTTTAGAACCAACCGAAACTGAAGTGAAAGCAAATTATAAAACAATGCCATACTATGACTACAAAATCGGCTACCTGGGATCTGTAAGATCTAATGGCTACTTGGAGAAAAATCTCTTTAATAGGATTCAAGAGATACTAGCCGAAGAAGAAATCGTTATACCCCCGCCACCTCCACCTATCGTAGTGCCATTTGAAATGGAATTTGAGTTACGAGATATATTCTTTGATTTCGATAAGTATTACATTAGGCCTGATGCAGAGCCTGTACTTCGAGAGAATGCAGAGATACTAATTCAAAATCCTGACATGTACATCTTAATAGAGGGGTATGCTGATATAAGGGGTACAGATGAATATAACCTTAGGCTTGCACAAAGAAGAGCTGATGCTACAAAGGCATTCTTAGTAAGTCTCGGAGTTGCTCCATCGCGAATAACTACCGCAAGCGGGGGTGAAACTACGCAATTTGGCGCTGGAACAACGGAAGAGGCTTATCAACTTAATAGAAGGGCTCATTTCATACCGGTTAGACCAGGGTCTATGCCAGGTGCTAGGATTTTCTTTAAAAAGGCAAGCAAGTCTACCCTTTAGAAACCCGTGATACCAAATCCGGTTGAGGACTCGTCATTCCAATCTGAGTCCTTAGAAGCTCTGTCTGGCTATTCAGTACATAAACATCCGCTGTAAAATGCAGGTTGATTTAAGTCAATTGCTATAGCAGCTATTGTCATATATATAAGGTTATTCGTTTAAATTGGAGATAAAGAACATGCTTTTTCAAATCTTCATCTTCTAAGTGTCTCAACGTGTTTATCATGAATATCTTAGTCAATTTCAGATAGTCATACCTAATGTTTCAATGCCTGATTAGCACAATAAGCTGTTTTAAAAGTTTTCTTCGTCTTGTTCTTTAAATTTCCCTTCGTAGCTCGCTTCTCCGATGGTTCTCTGAAATATAAACTGACATATAGCTGTTCCAGGATAGAGAGCAAGCGGCATAGGACTAAAATTTATTATCTCTAGGCACTGCTTGTTGCTTATGCCTGGCTGTATAAAACTAGTAGATATGTGTACAAGAAGACCTAGCCTTGCAAATCTGCTTCTACCCTCAAGCCATCCGCAGATATTATGGGATAAAGTTATTTTTTCTCTTGTAATCCCAAGTACCATTTCTCCAGGCATTAATATTAAATGATCGTTTACTGTAATTTTCTCTGTAACATTCTCATATCTTGCATCATCTCTTATCTCAATGACCCTTCGCATGTTTTTAAAAATCCTGAATTCGTTACTAAGATGAAGATCGAGTGAGCCTGGACCTAAATATTCGATAGAGAATGGTTCGATTTTGATATTGCCCTGTTTTATCTCACTTAAAATTTCATTTCTTGTTAGAATACTCATTCTATCTCCTTCAGTTAAAGAATTTAATGAATTTAGTCTAATGTGATAATCCTAAATCACAATCCAAGTAAACTTCAACATCTAGGTATGGACTTATAAAACTTGTTAAATAACCACCTAGTAAGGATTATCTTTAATATGATGAATTTACGATCAATGCCGCATAATATAAGGAATTAGGTTTAAAATTTTATACACTGTCTCAAAGATATTTAACTGGTTATGAAGATCTGTGGATAAACCATCGAAAGCTCTCAAGAAGGTTTAATAATTGTGGAGAACACAACTTGAATAACCTCAAGCAATTATTAAGATTAGATTTATAACTAGCTGTTATTAGTGAATAATATATCGCTTTATGAATTTGATTTTAATATAGAGACGACCCGGTGGGTCGTCTCTATATTTATTTTTATTGGAAAACCTTTAAGCTAAAATAGGAAGCTTGGAAATGTGTTAAATTCGGTTGAAATTATAACTGCTAATTAATTAAACCGCGACGCTCCTCATAAGCCCGAATTTTATCTTCATGCCTTAGTGTAAGGCCTATATCATCCAGTCCCTCAAGTAAACACCTTTTCTTAAAAGGGTCTATTTCAAATGAAATCTTAAAGCCTTTGTCCTCTGTTATACTCTGGGATTCTAAATCAACTGTAAGACGATAACCTTTATTAGCCAAAACCTTTTTAAAAAGTTCTTCTACCACATTTTCCTGTAAGACAATAGGGAGCATTCCATTTTTAAAACAGTTGCTAAAAAATATATCGGCAAAAGAAGGTGCAATGATTACAAGAAACCCATAATTCTTAAGTGCCCATGGGGCATGCTCACGAGAGCTTCCGCATCCAAAATTATTTCGAGTGAGAAGTATCGTGGCGTCCTTATATCTTTCATTATTCAATACAAATTCAGGATTTGGCTTTCCATTGTCTAGATACCGCCAGTCATAAAAAAGATATTCCTCAAAGCCTGTGCGCTCAATTCGCTTTAAGAACTGCTTAGGAATGATTTGGTCCGTATCCACATTTACCCTATCCAATGGAGCAACAATTCCTGTCAAAGTTTTAAAAGGCTCCATATCTTCTCCTCCTGCTACATCTCTTCATCCAGTCTCCACTCACGAATATCAACGAAATGACCTTCTATCGCAGCGGCGGCGGCCATTATAGGACTTACAAGATGAGTTCTTCCGCCCTTTCCCTGACGACCCTCGAAATTCCTATTTGAGGTGCTTGCACATCGCTCGCCGGGTGCAAGTATATCCGGATTCATACCTAGGCACATACTGCATCCAGATTCCCGCCATTCAAATCCTGCCTCTTTATAAATCTTATCAATACCTAGTTTCTCAGCCTCGCGCTTTACCGATTGAGAACCCGGTACTACCATTGCGCGTACATGGGGAGTTACCTTCTTTCCTTTCACTACCCTTGCCGCAGCAGTTAAATCTTCAAGACGAGAGTTCGTGCATGAACCAATAAAAACCCTATCAACTTTAATCTCTTGAATGGGCGTTCCTGGTATAAGCCCCATATATTCTAGAGCCTGTCTTGCGGCTTTAACATCATTTGTGTCAGTAAAAGAATCTGGATGAGGAACAATCCCAGTTACATCTGTAACCATACCTGGACTCGTTCCCCAACTCACCTGAGGAGCCATCGTAGATGCATCCAGAAGAACCCTCTTATCAAATATCGCCCCATCATCGGTTTTCAATTGCTTCCACAATTCTAGAGACCTTTCGAAATCCTTTCCTTTTGGTGCGTATGACCTTCCTTCTAAATAATCAAAGGTTTTTTCATCCGGAGCAATCATTCCTGCTCTAGCTCCAGCTTCAATGGACATATTACAGATCGTCATTCTTTCTTCCATCGAGAGAGCCTCGATTGCATCACCTCGATATTCAACCACCGTACCTGTTGCACCTGCTGTTCCAATATGACCAATTATGCTCAAAATAATATCCTTAGCCGTTACTCCCTTTGCCCTTCGTCCTTCAACTCGCACCTCGAAAACTTTAGGGCGATTTTGCAAAAGACATTGGGTTACCAGAACATGTTCTACCTCGCTTGTGCCTATTCCAATCGCAAGCGCTCCTAAAGCACCATGAGTTGAAGTGTGGCTATCTCCGCAAACTATGGTCATTCCAGGCATAGTAAGACCAAGTTCAGGACCGATTACATGAACTATCCCTTGATGAGGGCTTTTTAGGTCAAAGAGGGTAATGCCAAATTCTTTGCAGTTTTTTCTTAGGGTTTCTATCTGTTTTGCTGATATTGGATCTTCAATAGGAAGAGACCTGTCACTAGTTGGAACGTTATGATCCATTGTTGCAAAGATAAGATCAGGTCTTCTCACTCTTCGACCAGAAAGGCGTAGTCCTTCAAAAGCCTGTGGTGAAGTAACTTCATGAACCAGGTGTAGATCGATGTAGAGAAGTGTGGGTTTTCCTGGCTCTTCATAAACCATATGAGATTCCCAAATCTTATCAAACAAGGTTTTAGCAGTCATCTGTCTATCCTAAGCAAGATATGAATTATGCTTAATTATACACGAAATCTTTTGAAGCGCTCTAATACGCACTCAAAAACTAAATCAAATACCCTGGAGATAGCTGCAGGGTATCGGCATCTAAACAGACATTCCCTCGTTCAATTGCGAGGAGCCCTTCGCGGAGTTTACCCTGAGGTATCGAAGGGCTCAGGACTTCGTCGTGAGCTCAGTCGAACGACAAACTCCGTGACAAAGCAATCCCAAAAAGACGAGATCGCTTCGCTGGGATCTTGGGTATCCCCGATCCCCCCGATCCAGTCGGGGGCGGGATCAAGAGGGAGGGTAGTTGGAGAACCGAATATTGAATAGATGAATTTATTTAAGAAGCATTTATTTATGCCGTTTGCTCAGTGCACATAAATTTGATATTTGGTACAGAGATATAATAGATACAAATTACTTTGAGTAATATATGAAAATTACCTCTTAATAGCCAAGGTGTGCAGACATAAGCTGTAAATCTTGTCATTCTAATTTTTTTCTTAGGAGTGATTAATTACTGTTTAGGTGCGCTGTAATTCCCATCTATAAACATCTGTTTAGCTGGATCTACAGTTTCGCCCTGTTGTTTTTGCTTGAACTCGTCTTCTATCCTGCTTTGATTTAGTGGTTTATAAACATAATCGATTCTTTCAATATTATTCTTCGGATTAGAGCTAAGAATTACAGCTAAGTCAGGTATGTGCCAGGTCCAAGTGATTATATTAAGTACCTCCTCTTTTCCCCCCGGTTCTCCGTAGAGACCGCTCAAATATTTAAATAGCTCAGCTTCTAATGCGGATTGGTTCAAAATGTTATTTGTCTTAAAAACAAGTGAAGAGGCCATAAGTTCGTTATCATAAAACTCAAGCTTTGTCTTTAAATCCGCGTTACTAGTATCTACCGGAAGTTCTATAAGTGCACCTTCTACAATAATCGTTCTAATATCCTTCGAATCAACTATGTTCTCTACGACTTTTCTCCCTTGTGATTTTATGACCTCAAGCGCATCCTTTTTAGAAATACCGAAATCGAATCCAAGCGCAGAAACATTTTTATTTTCTTTCTCTTCTGGAAAAGAAAGTGTTGCAAAAAGGGTAAGTAATAAAATTACGAGTAAGATATTGCTTCGATTCAAGCGTAATACAAAAGAAGACATGGCTATGTATTTAGATAATATCAAATGAATATATAAGACTCAAGACCTCGACCACAACAACGGAAGGTCTTGTGGGGTCGATGTATTGAGTGGAGACACTTATCGTCTCTCCGTAAATATTATATAGATTTCCACTCGCTTTTCCTTCTTTGACAAAGTTGATCGTGTGTTCAGCGTCGGCGAAATCTTGGTGATACGAGTTGAAGAAGAACAACTCCCCTTCGGGTCCCGAAAAACCGACCCTTGCCCGGTATCGGTTCTCGGTCGTGATCCATTCGATTGTAGCTACCGACCACTGGATATAGTCCTGGAGATTGTAGTTCTTCCTTTCACCAACAGTTGGTGTAACCTTTAATCGGATTGAAGGCTTTGGCTTTGCCATTTCTCACCTCCAAGTTGATAGTACTAGAAATTTATTGAAACAACCTTACCTTATTATTATATAACACATAAAGAAATTGATAGTCAAGAGAGTGAGAAAACATTTGTGAAAATGTTAATAAGAAATGAAACGAGTTACGTGTCATTTAATTACTGGTGGAGCCGAAGGGATTCGAACCCTCGACCTCTTGAATGCCATTCTAAATTTAACATTTTGTGCTGTGT
>LDXN01000023.1:0-9576 GCA_001443445.1 Candidatus Dadabacteria bacterium CSP1-2
GCATTAACTATGCATACTAATGCATATGAGAACGACCTTAAACATTGATGACGATCTGCTAAAGAGGGCGTCGGAGCTTTCCGGGATAACTGAGAAAACTTCTCTCGTGAAAGCTGGATTAGAAGCATTAATCGCTATAGAAAGCGGAAAACGGCTTGCCTCACTAGGCGGTAGAGAAAAATTGATCAGATCAGTTCGCCGAAGAAGAGAAAGATCTGCCAGACGCAACGCATGATTCTTGTTGATACTTCTATCTGGATCGAGCATTTCCGAAAGGGTAACGCCCACCTCAAAGAACTACTCGTCACAGGACACGTTGCCTGCCACCCCTTCATTGTAGGTGAATTGGCATGTGGGAATCTTAGACGGAGAAGTGAAATCATCTTATTACTGTGCACGCTTCCTAGCGTTAATACTGTCAGTGATGATGAGATACTTTATTTTATTGAAGAAAAGCGGTTAATGGGCTTAGGAATTGGAATCGTAGATGTGCATTTGCTGGCATCAGCAATAATGACAAATATTCCGTTATGGACTACCGATAGGCGATTAAAAGAAGTAGCCAAGAGACTGGATATACTTTATAAAATATCGTAGCGCAAACAAAAGATTAGATAATTTCTGTTATGGTACTAGCAAGGACCAATTATTTAGAATATAAAATAAGCAAGCATAACCAAGAAGAACTAGAATCTGAAGATAGTGGTAACTTTATCAAAGATGAGATTAAATCAAAAAGTGCTGACGTAACGAAAAGGGTTAAGCCGCGCCGCTGTTTGGCATCGGCTTGAGCGAATGCTTAGGTATGGTGATTTTCCCAGGCAGGCATGGCCTTCATGAAATGTTCGGCACGTACAAGAGCTGTATTCAAATCTATGCCGGGCTGCCAGCTTAGCAACCACTCAGCGACGCCACGTTTAACTTACTCGTATGGTTTGAGGTTGCCGGCTGAATCCGTGCAGCAGTTTTGTAGAGGCGCAAAATTTTGCGTCTCTACTTTAAAAATGTACCATGACAGATAGGAGCTCATCCCTTCCCCGATTATGATCTTTGGACATCCAATTCGGTAATAAACATTGGGTAGTCCACCAGTCCCCTCGACTTTGCTCGGGACAGGCTTGCTGGTGGTATAGGATAGGGCAACGAGTAAGCCTGCCCTGAGTTGAAACGAAGGGACTCGTTTCCTACTCAAGGTGTTAACCAGTACAAAAAGTTCAACAATAGAAGCGACTCTAGCCAAATCTATCAAAACAACGCCTCTATCGCCTTTTCAATCGAACCTACACCAATAAGAGATATAGCATTATCAGAACGCTTTAGTCTCTGAAAATTTATCTGAGGGAGAACGCATTTTTTAAAACCCAATTTCTCGGCTTCCTTGAGTCTCAGTTCAACCCGTGAGACGCCACGTATTTCACCTGCAAGACCCACTTCACCGAACACAACTATATTCGATTCAATCGGTTTATTTAGAAAGCTTGACGCAACACAAGCACATATGCCAAGGTCAATTGCAGGTTCCTCGATTCTTACTCCCCCTGCAACATTCATAAAAATATCCTGTCCCAATAGATGCAGGCCCGCTCTTTTTTCAAGGACAGCTACCAGAAGCGAAACACGGTTATAATCAAGTCCTATCGTTGTCCTTCTAGGCACCCCGAAATTACAGGGAGAGACAAGGGCTTGGATCTCTACAAGTATAGGTCTCGTACCCTCAAGGCTTGGAACAACAACCGAACCCGAAGCATTTAGAGGACGCTCAGAAAGGAATATCTCTGAAGGGTTTTTCACCTCCTGGAGGCCGCTATCCCGCATCTCGAAGACGCCGATTTCATTCGTCGATCCAAAGCGGTTTTTTACGGCCCTTAAAATCCTGTAAGGATGCTCTCTTCCACCTTCAAAATAAAGCACGGTATCTACAAGATGTTCAAGCACTTTCGGTCCTGCAATTGTGCCCTCTTTTGTTACGTGGCCAACAAGAAAAATTGCCGTGCCTTTTGTCTTTGCATACTGCATAAGCTTTGCAGCACATTCTCTTATCTGTCCGACGCTTCCAGGAGCAGATGGGAAATCCTCAGTGAAAATGGTTTGGATTGAGTCAATGACGGCGAGTTTGGGGGAAATTTCGTTAAGCTCCTCAAGAATATACTCAAGTGATGTCTCTGGAAAAATAAAAAGCCTATCCGAGCTAACGCCTAATCGCTCTGCCCTCATTTTAACCTGCTCTGGGGATTCCTCACCAGTGACATAGAGAACGTTTCTATTAGTAAGACCTACCTTGTCCAGCATCTCAAGCGCAAGGGTTGATTTCCCGATTCCAGGATCACCTCCTACAAGAACGATAGAGCCGGGAACAAAACCACCTCCAAGAACCCTATCAAGCTCACCAATCCCTGTTGAAATTCTCTCTTCCTTTCCACCCTCGATTTGAGTAAGGTTAACTGCATTAGATTTACCCGGTGCTCTTTCTAGCCCCTTCTTTTCCTTCACTACTCTTTCTTCAACATACGAATTCCACTCGCCACAAGCTGGGCATTTCCCCAACCACCTGGGTGACGAATTCCCACAGTTCTGACAAACAAATTGCAACTGCACCTTAGATTTTTTCATTGTTTGATAGATTATCTAATTCAATTTAAACGATAAAGCAATCCATCCTCCCTCATATAATTCCTCATCTAAGTAGAGACCTAGTTCTTGAAATCTATTGACCACCATTTCTTTTTGCCCATCTAACCAAATTCCAGATAGTAAAAGGAGACCTTCATCTTTTAACTTGTATTTAAGCTCATCACTGATATTAAGAATTTCAGTCATCCCGAGATTAGCAATCACCAGGTCAAATTTTTCATGAACACCTTTCAAGGAATCGTATACAACCTGAATATTAGTAAATCCATTCTTTTTAATATTTATTCTAGCCTCCTCAACAGCTATAGGGTCAACATCTAACGCCAAAACCATGTTTGCTCCGAGTAAAGCAGCGCAAATTGAGAGCACCCCAGTTCCACACCCTACATCTAGCACATTCTCTACCTTCCTTTCTTTAAATATGGATTCCATTACTTTTATACAAACCATTGTAGATGGTTGGTTTCCTCTACCAAAGGCCTCTCCCGGCTCGATTTGAATAAACCCTTCTCCGCCATTTGGAAGCTTTAATGGTACGTTTGAAATGCTGGGACTTGATTCCCGACAAAATAACATTTAAAACCTCCTCTATTGTGGCTGATTTAAAACTTCCTGGATTGAAAGGATCTTAGCCTCTTCTGAATAATCCAGAAATCACTACTCTTCCGCTTCTTCCCTACCTACTTTCCTCCTATTTTCCTTTGATAGCTTTTTTAATTCCTCTGTAAATTCCCTTAGTCGCTTATCAACAAGATAGTTCACTGTTCCTTTTTTAAATTTCCCATCTGATACCCTCTCACCTGCCTCCATTCCTGTAAGAAGCTCTATCGCCTGATTAATTGTTTCCACCGGATAAACATGGAACTTCCCTTCCCTTATAGCTTCAACAACCTCTTTTTTAAGCATCAAGTTCCTTACATTTTGATGAGGAATTATCACGCTCTGCTCTCCGTTTAATCCTTTAGCCTTACACACGTGATAGAACCCTTCAATTTTTTCATTTACTCCACCAATAGGTTGAATCTGTCCTTTCTGATTTACAGAGCCTGTAATAGCAAAACCCTGCTTGATGGGAACACCCGAAAGGCTAGATATAAGCGCAATTAGTTCTGCTGCAGATGCACTGTCACCTTCTACCATCTCATAGCTCTGTTCAAAACATAGACTTGCTGAGAGGCTTAGAGGTTTATTTTGTGCGTACTTTGCTCCAATGTAGCCACTTAAAATAAGAACACCTTTATTATGGATATTCCCGCTCAGGTTTGCCTTTCTTTCGATATTCACCACACCTTCTAATCCCATAAAGGTCTCGCATGTGATACGTGACGGCCTCCCGAAGGCATAATCACCAAGGTTGTAAACAGCAAGTCCATTAATCTGTCCGATGACTTCACCTTGTGTATCTATAAGTATCATATTTTTTTCAATCATCTCTTGAATCTTTTCCTCAATCATGTTTGACCTAAAAATCCTCTCTTCTATCGCCTTTTCTACATGCTTTCGCGTTACGTAATTACCATCGGTGTCTAAACTCGCCCAGTAATTTGCTTCACTTATAATTTTCGAGATAGCACCAAATTGAACAGACAACTTGTTCTGATCCCCCGCAAGCCTAGATGAGTATTCAATTACGGTTTCAAGACCGCTTCTATCAAACTCCTTAAGGTGTTCCTTATCGCACATAGATTTTATAAAACAGGCATATTGAAGCAACATGTCATCTGTTCTTTCCACAACAGAATCAAAATCTGCTTTTACTTTAAAAAGCTTCATAAAGTCCTCATCGTAAGCATAAAGCAAGTGATAAAGAAAAAGACTTCCTTCCATTATAACCTTCACGTTTAATTTTATAGGCTCTGGTCTCAGCCCTATTGTGCTCACAAGACCGTATTGCTGATAAACGTCTTCGATTCTTAACTCTTGATTTTCTAAAACCTTTTTTAGCGAATCCCAGACAAATGGGTACCTGAGAACGTCTAGTGCCTCGACAACGAGATACCCGCCATTTGCTTTCGCAAGTGAACCTGCATGAATCATAGTGAAATCCGTAACAAGAACTCCGAATCTGGCTTCTCTTTCCATAGAGCCAAACATATTTGTGTAAGTAGGATGAGGTTCAAATACCACCGGTGCCCCTTCAACACTGGAATTATCTATGAGTACATTTACCTCATACTCTGTAAATGTTGGCTTCTGCTGGGAAAGCTTAAATGGAAGTCCTATTCCTCCTTCCATTCCCTTATCAGGTCTAAGGTTATCTATATTTTCAAGTATATGTTTTTGAACCATGTCCAAATAATCTATAACACTTGTAAATGTTTTGTACTTTTCTCTAACACTGTCAAGAAGATCTCTTACAACAAAAAGTGCTATCTTTTTTTCAAGCTCCTTAACCCTTTCTGTAGATTCCTTTTCGAGGCTTTTTATCTTCTTGAAAACCTCGCTAACTTCTTCGTCAATCCTTTCTTTCCTTTTTCTTATATCCTCCTTATGAACTTCGTCGAGCAGGCTGTACTCATCTTGCGTGATCGCCCTTCCATGAAATAGCGGAATTGTTACAATCCCTGTCGGAGTAAACTGCATTTGCATCTCTAACTCTCCTGCCTTTTTCTGAAGTTCATCGAAGAGAATACCTTTTTGCTTCTGAGACTCGTTCGTGATCCTTTGCTTCTCTTCTTCATACTCCTTGCTCTCAAAGGCCTTTGGAATATCGGTCTTTAAACCCTCTACAAGGTCCTCCATATACTTTTTAAATACCTTTCCCATACCTGCTGTTGGGAAACTGATTGCTTTTGGTATATAGGAGTCCTGGAAATTATAGACGTAGCACCAATCAGGTGGTGTAGGTTTATCTTTAGCGATCTTGGCTAGTATCGCCTTTATCACACTTGTTTTTCCGACCCCAGGCGGTCCAGAAAGATAAAGATTGTATCCGCGATATTCCATTCCTAAACCAAAATATATTGCATTCACTGCCCTTTCCTGTCCTATAAAATCCTCGCAACCCGAAAGCCCTTCGGTGGTCTTAAAACCAAACTGGTTCAAATCGCAGAAGCGATAAACTTCGTTGTTGGAAAGCTCCTTGATACTTTTCATAATATTACCTCGCTAACTTACATACCCTCATTTTCGCATATAGCTTGAGATTTTGCAAAACAGTAACAGGATGAAGTTAAAGAACTGCATAATCCATCCATAAATATATGATATAATTTTTGTGTTTGATAAATACTCCTTAAGATAAACGCCTTGTAAGTACATGAACAAAAAGAAACTTTACTCAGTAGTAGTAATAATAGCTCTTTTGTTAATTGGATTCCTCTATTTAAGAAACGAAAAAGGAGAAGGGAAATACATTACAGCAGAGGTTGTAAGGGGCTATGTATCCGAGGTTGCAACAGCTACAGGGACCCTAAATGCTGTGGTCACAGTCCAGGTAGGAAGTCAGGTAACAGGAAGAATTAAAACCCTTAATGCGGATTTTAACTCCCAGGTTAAAAAAGGACAAGTTGTTGCTGAGATAGATCCCGACCCATTTCAGGCTAGGGTAGATAGAGAAAAAGCGAGTCTTACCGCTGCAAAGGCCTCTGTATCGACAGCCCGTGCAAACTTAGAGAAAGCTAAAGTGGAAGTAGAGGATGCAAAGAGAAGTCTTAAACGAACAAACGAACTTTTTATAAGAGGGATTATCTCAGAGAATGACAAGGATGTAGCTCAGACCAGATACGATTCTGCTCTTGCAGAGGTAAAAGCACAGGAAGCCTCTTATGAAAACGCTCTTGCCCAGGTAGAACAGGCAAAGGCAAGCCTAAAATCCACGGAGTCGGACTTAAGCTACACTAAGATTATCTCTCCTGTCGATGGAATTGTAATATCAAGGAATGTTGACGCGGGACAGACCGTTTCAGCAAGCCTACAGGCACCTACTCTTTTTGTAATCGCTGAGAATCTAACTAAGATGCAGTTAAATGCAAGTGTTGTAGAAGCCGATATCGGAAAAGTAAGCGTCGGACAGAAAGCAACCTTTACAGTGGATGCGTTTATAGATAAGAAATTTACTGGAGAAGTGACTCAAGTAAGAAATGCACCTATTACGGTTCAGAACGTAGTCACTTATGATGTAATTATTGGTGTTGAAAATTCAGATTTGAAACTGAAACCCGGTATGACTGCCAATGTATCTATTTTGACAGCATACAAAGATAACACTTTAAAAATTCCAAACGCTGCTTTTCGTTTTCGTCCTGACTTTGATAAAAATAAGGATACAGCCGACATATTAACCACCTATGTAGAATCCACAAAAAATGAAAAGAGAAATGAAGGTGGTATTTATGTATGGGTCCTATCAAAAAACGACAAGCCTGGCGCTGTACCTGTAAAGATAGGGATTACGGATGGGAATTTCACAGAGATTATAGATGGAAATCTGAAAGAAGGAGATCAGATAATTATGGGGGTCGCATCAAAAGAAAAGCGTTCTTCAACTGAAGCTAGACCACCAAGATTCGGTTTTTAAGATAATAGGTTGAAAAATGATTACCTTAATCTCTATGGCGATTCAGCTCGCTCTTACTGAACTAAGAAGAAATAAGATGCGTTCTATGCTTACTATGCTCGGTGTGATTATAGGAGTTGGTGCTGTGATTGCAATGGTAAGCATCGGTCAGGGGGCAAGCAGCTCTGTTCAGGCCCAGATCGCAAGTCTTGGCACAAACATGATCCTTATATTTCCTGGAAGCACTACTCAAGGAGGGGTAAGAGCCGGGGCAGGAACAGTTCAGACACTTACCATTGAAGATGCTAAAGCTATTGGAAAACAAGCATCAGCCGTAGCAACGGTTACTTTTACAAGACGTGGTGTTTCACAGGTAATCTACGGAAACCAGAACTGGAATACCGCAATATTTGGAGTTACTCCAGAATATATTATTGTTCGAGATTGGTCTCTGGACTTGGGTTTCTTTTTTACAAAACGTGATTTTGACAGTGCAGCCAACGTTGTAGTTCTTGGAAGAACGGTTGTTGAAAATCTATTTCTCCCGGGTAACAACCCAATAGGGCAGATTATTCGTATCAAAAACATACCTTTCAGGATTATAGGGGTCTTAAGCCCCAAAGGTCAAACTGCTTACGGGTCTGATCAGGATGATGTCGCGCTTATTCCATTTACAACAGCAGAGAGAAAGGTGTTTGGCGCAGAGCTTTCTGGAAGGGTAGGAAGCATACAGGTTTCTGCTTTGAGTAAAGAAGCGATTCAGGAAGCCACAGGGCAAATAAGAGAAATTCTGAGAGCCCGCCACAGGCTCCAACCCGGAGAGGAAGACGATTTCACAATTAGATCCCTAGAAGATATTGCTGGGACTGCACAGGCTACAACAAGGGTGTTGACAATTCTTCTCCTCAGCGTTGGCTCCATTTCTCTCATCGTAGGCGGCGTTGGGATTATGAACATAATGCTTGTTTCTGTCACGGAAAGAACCAGAGAAATTGGAATCAGAATGGCTGTCGGTGCAAAAAGAAAAGACATACTTCTACAGTTTTTAATCGAGGCCTTAGTTCTGAGTGTGATAGGGGGTTTCATTGGGATTTTTATCGGGATTCTTGGCTCCAAGATTTTATCCCTATCTGCGGGCTGGCCCACGCTGATTTCCGGAGGAGCTATCGTTCTTTCATTTATTTTCGCCGCGGCTGTCGGAATCTTTTTTGGATTCTATCCGGCAAACAAAGCATCCAAACTCGATCCAATCGAAGCGCTGAGGTATGAATAGCAGATAGCTGGCAATATATAGTTTACAGATTATGGCTCCATATGTTAAAGGCCATCTCCATATGCATTTCAGATGGTGAGATTAGACTGGATTGTGAGGACCTGTTTTTTATGTAAAAATATAACAATTGTTGACACTGAAGTATTTTTGGAATAATAATAAGCATAAATTCTTAAAATAAGCTTAATCAAGGAGGAGACATCTATGAAAATGCTAAAATCTAGCACAAGGGCTATTTTTTTGATGCTCTTTATCTTTGTTATTTATTCATTCGCTTATATGGATACGGTCGGAACTGTCTCTGCTGAAGATATTAAACTTCCCCCTGCACCTCAACTAGTAACGGATGCATGGATGCTAATTATAGGGTTTGAGGTAGACCCCGCCGCAATTAAAGCAGTCCTTCCACAAGGACTTGAACCACATCCAAATAATATGGTCGTTATGAATATGTATACAGTTCCCGATCCATCTCAAACGTCCGGATTTGGTGCCTACACCCTAACTTACCTAACTGTCCAGGTAAAAGACCAGGATTCATACACAATGGGTTCAACTACCGGAGAACCAGGTAGATATTTCGTTAGTTACTTTAATAGCTCTGAGCTTATGAGAAAATTTACGCGTGAAGTTGGAATTCCTGCGGAGCCTGGAATGACAACAATAACAAATGATAATGGAAAGCTTAAGGCAGTACTCGATGTGAATGGCAAACCATTTATTGAAGCCACTGCTGACGTAGGAAGCGAATTACAGCCAGCGGTCGGAGGTCATCTAAATTACTTTGGGCTTAAAGAAATTCAAAAAGGCGATTCAGAAGTAATCCAGATAATAAAGTTCCCTATCCCCTATGTGGTACAACTAGTTAAGACTGAGAATCCAAACGTTAAATTTTTGATGCCTAAAAAAAATCCTCTTTCCCGCTTAAAGCCCATTAAAATAAAGTGGGCAGCATATATGCAGGGCAGTTTCGTTTATCCCCCTGCTGAGGTTTTCAAAGAATGGGAATCTACAGCGATGAAATGAGGAATGGCACTACCGTGCTGTCATTCCGAGCCATGTCCTGAGCGAAAGCGAAGGAGCAGCGAGGAATCTGACGCATAGCGTCATCCTGAAGGAGCGAAGCGACTGAAGGATCTGCTGATTAATTTTTGGAGAGCCGAGCTATGTTTAA
>LDXN01000023.1:9616-42203 GCA_001443445.1 Candidatus Dadabacteria bacterium CSP1-2
ATGAGTTCCAATTGATAAAAATTTGTTTAACTTTGTGCAAGTGTTTATATATCAGGTGGAGCTGTGCTTAAAATAAACGATTCTATTACACTAAGCTGGCTCGGGCATGCAAGCTTCAAGCTAAAAGCTGGTGAAAGGATTGTCTATATTGACCCTTGGAAGGTTAAAAAGGGTGAGGGAGCGGATTTAATCCTTATTACCCATTCGCATTTTGACCACCTTTCCCCCGATGATGTAAGACATGTTCAGAAAAAAGATACGGTAATTGTAACTACAAAGGATTCAGCCTCGAACCTAAAAGGGGATGTAAGAACCATAAAACCCGGCGATAAGATTACAGTTGGCGATATAGAGATCGAGACTATGCCTGCTTACAACATCGGTAAGAGCTACCATCCCAAGGTAAATGGATGGGTTGGTTTTATAGTTACCATCAGTGGAAAAAGGATTTATCATGCTGGCGATACAGACGCAATACCTGAGATGAAAAAGCTCAGCGTAGACATTGCTCTTCTCCCTGTAGGCGGCACATATACGATGACAGCGGAAGAAGCCGCAGAGATTGCAAATGAATTTAAGCCGGTATCGGCAATCCCTATGCACTGGGGTACAATCGTTGGCTCAAAAGCGGATGCGGAGAGGTTTAAAAAACTTTTTAAGGGTGAAACAAATATCCTTCAACCAGAGTGAAAGTTTTGGGTTTACACTGTGATACAAATTCGATCTTTTTCTGTCATTCCGAGTGAAGCGAGGAATCTCGTTTTTATCCACAGTGCTAATAATCATCTCCTTTTCAACATGCCAAAAGCATTGTAAATTAAATGCCTACGGGGTGTAGCTCAGTTGGCTAGAGCGTTGCGTTCGGGACGCAGAGGCCGTGGGTTCAAGTCCCACCACCCCGACCATTAAATCAATTTTTCCTATTTTGTTTCAGACTTTTTCACACAACTTAAAGAAGCAGAAAGGAAAAACATTTAAGGCATCTATTTTGTTGCGTGTTTATTCTTGAGCTTTTTAACGGCGATTTTTGCTACAATAAGTATAGCAATGCACCCAGGTGTTGGAATGTAAGACAAAGCTCTAAGTATCAACAAGGTTCCTAACACAGTAGCACTTGAATTTATACTTCCTGCTGCCTCTTTGATTAAATGCCTAAATGCGTCTCTTTTGTTCATTCTTCCCTTTAAAACCAAATAAACCACTTCGACCGAAGCAACCCCGCTATCAACTAGGGGAGAGATTAAAAACTCCTTTGAAACGTTATTTAAAATTCCTTTAAATGCACTCAAAGTCATACTTTTAGACAACACTTCACAAAAGTTTATGGAAACTCCTCGTTTAGTTCAAGTTCTTAGATCAGAAAGTATCTGGAATTCACTTTCATTTCTCAAGAATGCTCGGATGATTGTATAACTTATTCTTCTTCTGTCGATCTAGTAACCGACTCTTCTTTTAATGCTTTTTTTGCACCTTCTATTGCTCCAACTGCTGCTGATTGAGCTACCTTAAATGCCTTTTCAATTATATCCGAGGCCGTTTTAACAACGTCTGATGCTGTTTCACCTATTTTTTTTGCTGCTTCGGTTGGAATCTTCGTAAAATCTTTGCCCTCGGTCATACCAATTTTTGTCCTTAATTCCTCGAGCTCTCTTTTTATTTTCTCAAGATCTGCTTGTAATTTTTTTTCTTCTAAATTCCCTTTCTTTTCCTTCTTTTTAGACATAAGTATTACCTCCAATTTATATTTGAACTTTTATAAGTATATCTGAATAATTCCAAGTATATATGACATAAGATAAACTATTACAACACCTACGAGTAATTCTAAATAAAAATAAAAAAATCTACAACATAGTGGAATATTATTTCCTTAATTGTTGTGCAAACCTACACAGTATGTGCAGTGTATTATTACACAGTATTTAAACCTATTTTTATAATTAGCTGTCATCATTATTATTTAAGGAAACTGGATTAACCGGTATGGACATTGCTATTTAAATTTGTAGGATCTTCTAAAAAATTGTTTGACTCAGATAAGAGCAGAACCTTGAGCCTCTATATTCGTTTTATATCATTTCTGATTATTATAAAGTGGGGAGCTAATATAAGTGCAGGCTACCTTAATTACCCTGCGATTAGTCCTTGCTCTTATCAAACAAGTAGGTTATGATAAACATCCCTAATAAGGGTATCTAGTAGATGGTCATCAAGTGGGCAAAGAGAATTGAGGATCTTCCTCCCTACCTTTTTGCTGAAATAGATGCAAAAAAACAGGAAATGAGGGCTAAAGGTGTAGACCTCATAGATTTAGGGGTAGGAGATCCAGATATTCCCACGCCAAAACATATAGTTGATTCCTTAAAGACAGCGGCTGAGGACCCTGCAAATCATAGATATCCTTCTTATGAAGGTATGCTTGCCTTCAGAGCGGCCGCAGCAAACTGGTACAGAGAACGTTTTGGAGTAAAGGTTGAGCCTGAAACAGAGGTTGTTACCCTGATTGGCTCAAAAGAAGGAATAGCCCACACACCTTTTGCCTTTGTTGATCCCGGAGATATTGTTTTAGTGCCTGACCCCGGATACCCAGTTTATAGTGTAGCAACGAGTTTTGCAGGTGGTATTCCATATTCAATGCCACTCCTTAAGAAAAATCACTTTCTTCCCGATCTTAACGCTATTCCAGAAGATATAAAAAGAAGAGCTAAGCTTATGTTTATAAACTATCCCAATAACCCTACTTCAGCCGTAACTGATATTGGGTTTTTTAGAGAGGTTGTGGATTTTGCATCAAAATACGGTATAATCGTCTGCCACGATGCAGCATACACAGAGGTTGCATTCGATGGATTTAATCCCCCAAGCTTTCTTGAGGTTGATGGAGCCAAAGAGGTGGGGATGGAATTTCATTCCCTTTCCAAGACATTCAATATGACAGGATGGAGAATCGGGTTTGCCGCAGGTAACAAGAAGGCGATCTCCGGCCTTGGTAAAGTAAAAACCAACATTGACTCTGGAGTCTTTCAGGCAATTCAGATTGCCGGGATTATGGGCCTAAAAAACTACTCAAATGGCATGGCTGAAAGGAAAAGGATCTACGAAGAGAGGCGAAATATATTCTGCAAAGGACTTGATGAGGTTGGGATCAGTTACTATCCTCCAAAGGCTACCTTTTATGTCTGGTTTGAGGTTCCTGGTAGTATTAATTCAAAGGATTTTACAGGAAAACTACTTACGGAAAGTGGGATAGTAGTTACTCCGGGTGTAGGATTCGGAAAACATGGAGAGGGTTATATACGTGTATCAATTACTATCGCAAAAGAAAGACTAATGGAAGCGGTGGAGAGACTTAGAAAGGCGAGGTTTGTAAGTTAATTATCTTGAAAACCAACTATTGAAAAGATCCATATGAACCTAGAGAGCTTAGTTGTATTCACCAAAGGATTTCTCACAGTTATCTATTTAATGACATTCGGGCTTCTCTGTATCTTCGGTCTCCATAGATATTATCTTGCTTGTCTATTTAACAAGTATAAGAATCAAACCCCTAAGCCCAAGAAGAAGCTAAACAAACTGCCAGTTGTCACCGTTCAGCTTCCGATTTATAACGAGATGTATGTTGTAGAAAGGCTAATCTCATCAGTTTGTAATATAGACTATCCAAAAGAACTCCTAGAGGTCCAGGTGCTTGATGATTCAACTGATCAAACTCAAGAGATTGCCCAACAAATAGTTGATTCGTTTAAAATCCAAGGATTTCACGCACACTACATTCATAGAGACAATAGAAAGGGATTTAAAGCTGGAGCATTAGAAGAGGGGCTTAAATCCGCCAAGGGCGAATTGATTGCCGTGTTCGATGCAGATTTTATTCCGCCAAAAGATTTTCTAAGAAAAACGGTGGACTTCTTCTCGGATCCCAAAATTGGCATGGTTCAGGTAAGGTGGGGGCACGTAAACCTAGACTACTCTACCCTTACAAGGGCTCAATCAATACTACTTGATGGGCACTTTGTCATTGAGCAAGCGTCTAGGTATTTTGGAGGAAGATTTTTTAACTTCAACGGCACTGCGGGAGTTTTAAGAAGGGAGTGTATAGAATCAGCGGGGGGGTGGCAGCACGACACGCTTACAGAAGACCTTGATCTTAGTTACAGAGCACAGCTTAAAGGATGGAGGTTCGTATACCTTAAGGATTTTGTAGCCAATGCAGAGCTCCCTGTAGACATGAATGCATTTAAATCCCAACAACACAGATGGACAAAGGGAGCGATTCAAACAGCTAAGAAACTCCTTCCTCAAATACTCAAATCTAAGGATCTTCCTATACAGATAAAAATCGAAGCAGCATTTCACCTTTTAGGTAATTTTTCATACGTACTTTTATTGCTTCTTTTATTCTTAATGCTTCCAATATCATATCTATGGCGTTCCATAGGATGGGAGAAAGTAGTGTTACTCAATCTATTTGCAATATCAACCGGTACGATAAGTGTGATAAGGTTCTATATAATTACTCTCAAAGAGGTTTATGGAAAGAACTGGATACGTTATGCGAAATATATTCCACTCTCAATCGCCCTTGGGACTGGGATCGCTCTCAATAACTCGAGGGCTGTATTTGAAGCCTTGTTCTCAAAAAACTCTGAATTTAAAAGAACCCCAAAATTTGCTGTAACCACTAGTAAAGACAACTGGCGTACAAGAAGCTATACCACATCAAAAGAGATAACCACGTTAATAGAACTCGCAATAGGGCTTCTTTTCATGTTCCAAACATTCTACGCAATATTTATGGGATATCTTGGATGGATTCCTTTTCTTCTTATTATTCAACTGGGCTTTCTTTATACCTCAATACTCTCTATTTTCCATGGTTGGCGGCGCCTTCCAGTGACGATAAACCCACTTGAATTTGGCCCTAAACCAGCCCTTACAAAAGAGAATAATCTTTAGAAATACACGTCAGCTATCATAAAATTGCAAACAAAATTTTAGGAAGGTCATTTTTCTTGATTAAGTAACTAGAGTTTGAACAGCAATTAGCATTTTCAAATCTTGTGTTCTTTTCAAAAAATTCAATTGCATCCGTTTCTGTATACTTTAAATTGTTATTTGTTACTGAATCTCCCTTTTCAATCACAAACTGCTATAATTGTACTATCTACAAACCTTTTAAATCCTTCCTGAAACTCTTTTGCTATGTCATAGCTTCTTGACATCTCCCTTTCTAAATTAGGCTGATCGTGGCTTTGAACGTTAAAGGGATATTCATGTATACCTAGTTTTAAGTTTTCATCTACCCATCCAAGATTTTTCCCCATTCCCTTTATGGTATAACCTTATCATTTCCGCTTCCTATTATCCTTATTCTCTTTTTTAATCTTTCTAGATTAGGACCAAGTATGGATTGATCGCTTAAAAAAACCGCCTTGAACATCAAGGCCTCTACTTTCTCCATATGAGGGAAATTTTTACCTTGTTTATAGAACTCGATTAGCCTCTCACTTGCGTTTCTATCTAGAATAAGTGGGCTTATCGGGTTTGCATTTAAATCAGGATCATGACTATTAATAGCTGCCCCTGAACAGAAGATTATGAGCTTGCCTTGAGATAAAATAGGATTATCCCCTACTCCCAAAAAAAGAATCAAGGCAAGGTAGCCTCCTAGTGAGTAACCTAGAAAGTGCACCCTTGTGCCTTTGGTAAAGGGAGAGAACGTCCTATCTTCTCGCCAAACCCTATATTCTCCGCAATATAAGGTATTGACCAAATCAATCATGTCATTATAAGTCTGAAGACCAGCAAGAAAAAACCTTTCGGGATGCTCATGAAGCCTTTCACTCAAGATAACGTTATAAGAGGTACAGGTGCTGTTACCTTCCAGATTTCTTCTAACTGATAGCTTCTTCCCAACCTCCTCAGGAATAAACCAACCTTTCGGACGCCTATTTATCAGAAAGGCTATAGGGAAAATAATTGTAGGAATACCCGATGCCGCAAAACTTGCTGCCCAAGGAAAGAATTTTCTATATTCACTTTCGTTAAGCCCGTTGAGAATGATTATTACTTCGTCAAACTGTTTGTTACCCTCTGGAAGGAAAAGCATGTACGGGAACTGGATGTTATCTACTACATCTTGATCCTCTCTAAGAAGGCAACTGTAGTTATTTGATACAAAGTCTACCTTGTGTATTGAAACTCCATCTTGGGTTAACTGAGGTAGATTCACCCCAAATCTCATCCTTCTTTCCCGAAATTCCCGATATAGAGATCCGGCTTGAAAAATATATTGGATTTTAGACATTTTTTTCTCTCTAATCAGTAGTAGTCCGCAATAAACTTTTAGTCAGGGTTAGAAAACCCCACCTTCTGCTTATTATAGTCCTCCTAAGACAGTCGGGACATTCTTGTCACGCAATTAAATTAATCCCATATTAATTCTTGGACTACTTTTCGTTGCAAGATTTAGCCCTTTTTAGTTTCCCAATAAAAAGGTACTTGACAAGGAATAGAAGTTATTATAATATGACTGACTAGTCAGTTCAGTTAGAATAAAAACATGGCTAAATTAAAAAGCGATACTTTATCATTTGAGTTCTGGTAACTCATGTCTTCCCGTTTTAAGATTTCTACTTAGATACTGTGAACTCCTTATCTGTTTTCTCACCTTTCCTATTTCGCTTAAAGACCCATTACTAAGTGTAAGTTCGTTTTTTTAATCTTTTCTTATAGTTACAGTCAAAGATACTCAAATTTATCTTCCTAATAAAAAGGTACTTGACAAGGAATAGAAGTTATTATAAGATGACTGACTAGTCAGTTCAGTTAGAATAATTACATGGCTAAAGCAAAAGAAGCGATAAGTAAAAAGCTACTAGGTGTTGGTTACCGTACAAAGAGAGCAACGCGGAGTAGAGAGATTATACGAATAGCAGCCCAACTCTTTTCCGAAAAAAGTTACCATGATGTTACAATGGATGAGGTCGCTTCAAAAGTAGGAGTAGCAAAGGGTACGCTTTACCTTTACTTCGATTCTAAGGAAAGACTATATCTTGAAATTTTAGAGCATGGCTTTGAAGCCATTGAATCTCTTATTGAAAGGGAGATAGAAAAGAGTGACCCAGCTCCAGAGAAATTAAAGAAGGTCCTAAAACTCATATTTAAATTCTATCGTCAGAACCTGGATGTGCTTCGAATTCTAAGTAGGGACGAAACACATCTTATTCGAGAACACTACGAGTTTACAGAACACTGGAGGGATAGAAGAATAAAACTCTATGAAAAAATCCTCGAAAAAGGGGTGAGGGAAGGCTCCTTCCGTCAAATAAACACAAAGCTTACAGCATTAATAATCTTTGGTCTTGTAAGGTCAGTTATGTTTTTCTACGAGACTGATAAAAGTGCTGAAGAAACAGCAGAAGAGGTATTTTCTGTAGTTGATAAGGGGATTCTTGCTATTCCTCATATGGATTTTATGTATAGTAAAGAAATTACTAAGAGGAGTGAAATACAGCAAAAATCCCGAGAATAAGATAAATGACTGCTAAATAAATAATTTTTAATAACAGGAGGTATAGCCAATGAGTACCATGAAATATCCATTTAGCAAAAGAATAAATCATTTTGTCCCACCAAAGCAGTGGGCTAGTATGAGAATTGCAAAGGAGCTTGAAAAAAACACTGGTAAAAAGGTAATTCACTTTGAAAAAGGTGATTATCAGGGACCGGATTTCGATACCCCTGAGTTTATGATTGAAGCCACACTAAAAGCACTTAAGGATGGATATGTAAGATACGATCCGGGGCCAGGTCTTGCAGAGCTTAGAGAAGCTATCGCCCAAGAGATGACAAAGAGGGGAAGGCCGACTACCGCTGAGGAGGTAATCGTTACGGCTGGTGCAAAGCAATCCCTCAATATGTCACTCTTAACCTTCTTAGAAGACGGGGATGAGGTAATTTTCCCAAATCCCGGCTATCCTCCTGATGAGGTCTGGGCTAAGTATGCAGGTGCACATATAAAGCATACACCTCTTACTAAACCCGATTGGCAGTTTGATGTTGAAAAGCTTGAGCATATGATCACACCAAAGACAAAGCTTTTAATAATCAACACCCCACAAAGACCTAATGGTCATCTTGTTGAGAACCCTGAGGAAATCGCTGAATTATGTTTGAAGCACAAGGACCTTATTGTAATATCCGATGAGATCTTCTCACACGTAGTTTATGATGGCAAGAAGCACAAAAGCATTTCAGCCATACCTGACATGGCTGAGAGAACTATTGTGATTGATACATTCTCAAAGACCTATGCGATGACCGGTTGGAGAATTGGTTGGACAGTAGCTCCAAAACCCGTTATAGAAAAGCTTTCGATATTCCTTCAGGACACTATTACAAACGTTGCCGCTTTTATTCAGAAGGCTGCCTATGCTGCAATGGTAGGCCCTCAGGATTGGGTAGAGAAAAAGAGACAACTCCTTCAAAAGAAACGAGACAGAATAGTAGCTGGTTTAAACTCGATCCCTGGTATAAAATGCGATACCCCATCCGGCGCATTCTACGCCTTTCCCGATATTTCAGGGACAGGTCTAACCTCACAGGAATTCACAAACAGATTAATGGAGACTGCGGGTGTAGCAGTTGTCGATGGTACCGCTTTTGGAAGCCGAGGTGAAGATTACGTGAGAGTGACCTACGCTGTTTCCGATCAGGATATAGACGAAGGAATAAAAAGGATAAAAGAGACAGACCTACGCTCATAGTATTAATCAATTGCATAGCTAGAAGGTAAACAACTTCGAGGAAAGATTTTGATACCTTCAGTCCTTTAATGATGAGGAAAAGGTATCAAAGTATTACCCTAGCTTTTAGTATTGTTATCTCTTATGTAATTTTATCCATTTAAAATCTCCATAGATTTTCCTATTAGTTCTTTTTATAATAAATAAAGTGCTATCTTTGCAAATGGAAACAATCAATATTAGAGTACAGTCATGTTAAATAGAACTAGAAAACTCGATTGGATAGGGAAATTTTTATTTGTCCTATTTATCGCATTATTTACCTCCTTTCTTTTAATAACCTGCTATAAGGCTCCGGTTACTGGTAGATCTCAACTCATTTTGATTTCGGAAGAGGAAGCAAATCAGATGGGAGTCACCGCTTTTCAAGAGGTATTGAGCAAGGAAAAGGTCTCAAACAATGCAGTTTATAACGAAGCTGTAACCAGAGTAGCTGGAAGAATAACTGGAGTCTCAGTTACCCCACGATACAACTGGGATTATAAGGTGTTTAAAGATGATAAAACAATTAATGCTTTTGCACTACCTGGGGGAAAGATAGGAGTTTATTCAGGAATTATACCAGTCGCTATGAATGACGCCGGACTAGCTACAGTCCTTGGTCACGAAGTAGCGCACGTTGCCGCACATCATGGCGCAGAAAGAATCTCAGCCGGGATCCTTGCCCAGCTTGGGGCTGTTGCCCTTGGCGTTGCCCTTAGTAATAGAGACCCGTTAGTAGTAAACGCAATAATGCAGGCATATGGAATCGGTGTAACCGTTGGAGGCATACTACCCTTTAGCCGTACACAAGAATCGGAAGCCGATAGGATTGGTTTAATTTACATGGCAAAAGCCGGGTACCACCCAGGGGAGGCTATTGACTTTTGGAACAGGATGGAACTGGCAACTCAGAATAAACCCCGACCACCTGAGTTTCTCGCCACTCATCCTGGCTATGGTACAAGAGTAAGCAATCTAAAGAAGTGGCTCCCAGAAGCGATGAGGTATTATGAGAGTTCAGATAGGGCTACAAATTTATTAATCTCATCAGCTCATTAAACTTGCTCTCTTTCTAATGTGTGATGTTTTAAGATCTTTCCAGAAGCTATGTAGAAAGCCTCTTCTGCAATGTTGGTTGCAAGGTCGGCAACTCTTTCGAGGTCTCTACTTACAAGAATCAGAAAAATTGCACGGTCAATTATACTAGGGTCTGCTATCATATATGTCAAAAGTTCTCTCATAATCTGGTTCTCAAGAAAGTCCACCTCATCGTCCTTTTTACAAACCTCAACTGCAAGCCCCGTATTTTTGTTTATAAATGCATCTAGGCTTTGTCTAAGCATCTCCATTGCTCTTTCTGCCATTCTGGGAATATCAATTAGTGGTTTGACAGAAGGTTTATCTGCAAGGTAAATCGCCCTCTCAGCAATATTTACTGCATGGTCTCCTATCCTTTCAAGGTCGTTATTTATCTTCATTATCATTGTAACGTTTCTTAAATCCTCAGCTTCCGGTTGATAGAGTGCGAGTATCTTTATAACTAAGTTATCTATTTCGATTTCCATCTTATTTACTTTGTCATCACTTTTTATTACCTCCTCAGCTAGAATCATGTTTCTTTCCTTGAGCGCTTTAACGCCCTTAACAATCATCTCTTCAACTGAAGCGGCCATTTCAAGAAGTAGCCTTTTAAGATTAATAATTTCCTCTTCGAATTTTTTCATTTTAATTCCCCTCAGACTAAAATATTGTCAATATCTCCATAAACCTCTTTTAGTTAGTTTAAACTTCTCTTAAATAATTGCTCTCAGCCAACATTCTTAACAACTTTAGTGTCTTCTCCTTTATCAAATGTTCCTTTAACCCAATTTATAATGTCATTCCTTACCCGCCTAAAAATGGCAAGGATTTCTTCTTCTGTTCCCTTACACTCAGATGGATCTTCAAAATCCTGGTGTAGATATTTCTTGGCTCCTGGGAACACAGGGCATTCTTCTTTCGCATGATTGCATACCGTAACAACATAGTCAAATTTCTTATAAAGAAATTCATCAACACTCTTAGAACTTTGCGATGATATGTCAATACCGATCTCTTTCATCACTCTAATAGCATAAGGGTTTACTCTTGTTGGCTTCGTTCCAGCGCTATAAGCCTCATAACGATCACCGTATAAAGCTCTGAGCAACGCCTCTCCAATTTGAGAACGAGAAGAATTATGGGTACAAACAAACAAAACTTTTTTCTTTCTTTGCTTAACCATTATCTCACTTTAATGCTCTATTACTTCCTCCACTATCACCTCAGCTCAAACCCACAAATCATAGCCTGGTACAGATCAACTTAATTAATGGGAAGAAACTAAGGCATCATCCTACATTTAAAAATAACGCTCAACCGAACTTTCCTGAGACATAATCCTCAGTCTGCTTTTTTGAGGGTGTAAGAAATATCTTTTCGGTAATATCGTACTCAATTAACCTTCCCAAATACATAAAAGCGGTATAGTCAGAAACACGTGAAGCCTGTTGCATGTTGTGAGTAACGGTAACTATTGTGTAATTCTGTTTAAGCTCTGTTATTAGGTCCTCGATTTTTCCTGTAGCAATAGGGTCAAGAGCAGAACATGGCTCATCCATAAGAAGCACCTCAGGCTCAACAGCAATTGCTCTTGCAATACAAAGCCTCTGCTGTTGTCCTCCTGAAAGCCCAAATCCTCTTCTTCTTAAGCAATTGATCCCGTGTGTATACCCTTCCCCTTCCTTCTGCAAGCACCTCAAGAATCTTAAACTCAGTTGTAGTTAGCTCTACTTTCTTACCATCAACAGCAGCCTCAAATTTTTCTGAATCAATCGCAAGAGGACCAATCCTTATAATTTTGTCTGCTTCCCCTTCTTTTTTCGATCTTCTTAGTATGGTCTTTACTCTGGCAACAAGCTCACGTGGGCTAAATGGTTTTACTATGTAGTCGTCTGCACCGAGTTCAAGTCCTACAACAATATCAGCCTCTGTGCCCTTTGCGGTAAGCATGATTATTGGTAGTGATGATGTGCGGCTATTATTTTTTAGCATCCTGCAGATTTCAAGTCCATCCGCTCCCGGAAGCATTATGTCAAGGACCACAAGATCGGGAAGCAAGGATTGTATATATGAAAGAAAATCCCTTCCATTATAGAACTCCCTTACCTTAAATCCATCCCTTTTTAAGTGATGGCTCACAAGTTCTACAATATCCTCTTCATCATCTACTATTGCTATTACCTGGTTATCCATAAAAATTATTATTTGCTAAGATGAGTAGTTTTACAACTTCTCAGTTCCCCGAACTAGAACAAACCTAATGTAGAGACACGCCATGGCGTGTCTCTGCTCATGTAGGCATAGCCCATACAATCGCTTCTATAGCAACCTTCCAGGACTCATAAGGCCCTTAGGATCAAAACTTCCTTTAATCTTACGCATTATCTCTACGCCACCCGGAAGATGACCCCATATATTCACCTTGTGCTTAATCTCAGTAGAAGCTGATTCTACTACAAGGTATCCGCCGGCTTCTGCTACGTAAGAACCTAATTCATTTATAAACTGAATTATATTATCCATCTCTTCGGTTGACAAAAATCCGTAAACAATCCCGCTCCCAGCGTGAGAAATAAGGCTGATGCTAACCCCAAGATTTTTCGAATACTCATCAACTTTATTGAAGATGTCGAACGTGATTGAGGTTGGAGCACTTACCTTAAATCTAAAATTTGACCCTACCAAATAAGGGAAATCTGATAGTTCAGTCCAGAATCCCTCTTGCTCGGGACCCTCAAGAATTCGAGCGTAGCCTATACCCATTTTTCGAATCTCGTCACACTCCCTTTTAACCGATTCCTCAAAGCCTTCTAACCTAATAACCAGACAGCATGTATTTTCCATAAATGATATGTCAATCTTCTTTGATAAAACCTTAATCGTAGAGTAATTCAACGCTTCTAGAGAAGAGGGAAGAACCACTGACTCAAGCAATCTTGATATAAATTCGAATGCCTGTGCAGAGTTTTCAAATGAAAGCAAGACCGTCTTCTCTACCTCTGGTAAAGGATAAAGTTTAAAAGTAGCCTCAGTTATTATTCCTAGAGTTCCAAAAGAACCAACAAAGAGTTTGCACATATCATAGCCTGCCACGTTCTTTACGACTTTTCCTCCAGCCTTGATTCCTTCCCCTGTAGGAAGTACTGCCTTTATTCCAATTAGCAAATCCCTCACCGACCCATATCTTAATCTTCTAGGCCCGTTTGAATTTGATGCTATAACCCCACCAATCGAACACCTAGAGCTAAACATGGGGTCAAGGGGAAGAAACTGCTTTTTATCTTTAATTAGACTCTGCAACTCTGAAAGTTTTACCCCAGCCTCTAGTGTGACTGTAAGGTTTCCTTGGTCGTGTTCAATGACTTTGTTTAGCCGAGATGTAAAGAGTATAATATCTAAGCTTTTAGGTATGTTCCCAATTACTATTTTTGTTCCCTGAGACCATGGGCAAATCGAAGCCTCTTCTTCATTGGCAACACGTAAAATTGCGGAAACCTCATCTAAGTTAGCAGGGTAGACAAGAAGTCCTGGGACCTTACCATCTACTGCAAAATCTAAGAATCCACCATGAGAGTAGTAGAGATATTCCCTGCCTACGATGTGTTCTATTTTTGAGGTTAAAAGTTCGTAGTCTGGCATCATTAAAATTAAGTAGAGGCGTTATCCCTTCGACATGCTCAGGGCAGGTCCTGTTGCGAATTTTAGTAGGATTAAAAAACCCCGTCCGTATATATTAAAATTCTACTAAGATAGACGAGACTTTCCAGTCCCCTTGGTCAGACGGGGTTAGAAAACCCTGCCTATCGTGGATGGACGTCGAATAACAACGATAGGCGGGAAATTCTTGTCCAGTCGATGTAACATTTTCGTTCGCATTATGCTCCGGCGGGGTTAGAAAACCTCGCCTATCGAGGATGGACGTCGAACACGCCGATAGACGAGACATTCTTGTCTCGCGAACGCCGATGGGTGTTAGAAAATCCTGCCTGTCGACATATTAAAATTACAGCACGAATTTCTATTATCTTATCATGAAAAAATTTTCAGTGAAGAGATGATTTGTTTGTTATATAATGTGAGTATTAAGTTCCTGAGGTTTTTTGAATGAAGGTTTGTTTTATTAATCCAGCTTTTCCAGAGTCACTCTGGAGTTTTAGTGGAGTTGCCTCACTCGTAGGTAAAAGAGGAGCATTCGCACCTTTGGGACTTGCGACTATTGCTGCTTGTACTCCAACGAAGTTCAACATCGAAATTTGTGACGAAGAGATTGAACCTATAAATTTTGAAACCGATGCTGAAATTATTGCTCTAACTGCATTTAATGTACAGGCAAGAAGGGCTTTTAAGATAGCAGAGGAATTTAGAAGGCGTAGAAAGTTGGTTGCTATGGGTGGACCTTACGCAAGTCTCTGTCCGGAAAAATGTATGCCATACGTAGATGTTGTACTCGAAGGAGAGGGGGAACTAATTTGGCAAGAGTTTTTAGCTGACTATAAAGAAGGGAATTATAAACGGCACTACAAGCAGAAAGAGAAGATTTCTATGCTTTCATCGCCTCCGCCACGTTATGACCTTCTAAAAATTAAGGAATATTTTGAGTTTTCTATACAGACAACGCGCGGCTGCCCATTTACCTGCGAGTTCTGCGACATTATCATCACAGACGGAAGGGTTCCAAGGAGTAAATCAGTTAAGCAAGTCTTGGCGGAGGTACAAAAACTATATGAACTTGGAGTTGGTTCAGTCGTGTTCACTGACGCTAATTTCATCGGTAGCCCTAAATATACTAAAGAGTTACTTGAAGAGCTTATAAGATTCGGTAAAGAAAATAACTTCCCAATGAGCTTTGCATGTGAAGCAACGATAAATCTTGCGACAAAGTATGATATTCTTGGCTTAATGCAGGCAGCCAACTTTGACCGTGTATTTGTGGGCGTTGAGTCCCCAAGGAAAACAAGCCTTGTAGAAACAAAAAAGCTTGTAAATACACGCGGATCACTTTTAGAAAACATTAGAAAGATTCAATCCTACGGCATGATTGTTGTTGCAGGAATGATTGTAGGGTTCGATAGTGATGATAAAGAAATATTCCAGGAACAGTTTGACTTCTTAATGGAAGCAGGGGTTCCATTTACCACAGTAGGCACTTTGGTTGCCCTGGAGAATACCCCGCTTTACGAACGAGTAAAGAAAGAGGGACGGTTAATTGAATCGATCTACGAAGATATGCGGGGGCATGGTGCAAGTAACACAAACTTCATTCCCAGACAAATGACTCTTGAAGAACTAATCAATGGTTACAACTGGCTTATCCGTGCACTCTATGCCTACGACAACTATTCCAAGCGGATTTTAACCATGATAGACAATTTTTATAGGAATGGAAACAAGGACAAAGTTGCAGAGAAAAGGCCATACCTCCCAGGCTTTCTGCATACACAGAAAAAGCCTTACCTTTCTTCAGAACTATATAAAATAATTAAAAATGTACTTTCGTATTATTTAATTACAAAGGATGGAAAACGGAGGTGGTTTTTTATTTCGTCGTTACTTAAGACACTTAGGGGAGGAGTAAACTCTCGGAGGTTGGCTGGGACTTTATCACTTCTTGTATTACACAAGCATTTCCATGATTACGTCACTAAGGCTCACGGGGACCCAGAGATAATAAGTCCCATCTCTCCGTATACCCCTAATTAGAGTTGAGTTTATAATACAAAATAGAAATGTCATAAGATCTAATCAATATATAGTGGGCAAATCTCTTGTTCGCTCTGTGATATATTTGCGCCGCCTCACAGAGTTCGCCCAAAATGAACAATATCTATAAATGAGCAATCACAAGGATTGTCCCTACAATTCACCCCCTTCGCCCTTTAAAATGTGGAACACATGAAGCACCCATGGAAACAATGCATCCATTGATTCTCTAACCCCTCTTGAGCTTCCCGGAAGATTTATAATGATCGTCTTACCTCTTACACCTGCAGTTTCTCTCGATAGCATTGTATAGCGCTTAACTCTTTGCTCTGTGAGCATGTTTTCCTTGCCGCTGCAGCAACAGATGCAGCCTTAGGCAGACGCAATACAGAGTTTCAGGCAGCAGCGGGAGCCCTTGATGCTAACTCAGTAGACCTTTCCAAAGCAATTGGATCTGTTTACGGTCCCGATGCTGAAAAGGCGTTTTTGCCCTTGTGGCGTAAACACATCGGGTTTTTTATCGATTACACAGTAGGTGTTGCTACAAAGGATAAGGCAAAGCAGGAAAAAGCGGTGTCCGATTTAGTACAATACCCCAAGGATTTCGGTGCCTTTATGCACTCTGCTAGCCCAGCCATTCCCGCAAACGTTGTGGGCTGACCTGGTTAAGACCCATGTTTTTACTCTAAAGGCAGTGGTTGATGCTCAAGCAGCTAAGAATTGGGCGCAGGCAGATTCCGATCTTTTTACAGAGGGGCAAACTTTCACCTTTAGCTTTGTAAAGCCAGGCACCTACCCCTATTTCTGTCAACGTCACAACTCGATGCGCGGAGAGATTAAAGTTGTACCCTCAACACCTTAAGATCAAGGCTTTATAAGTAAGTATTCAAATATTGTAGGCACAGACTTGTCTGTGCAACACTACAATTTTGACTGGGGTAATGTTATAAGGAAAGCCAAAAGCTACGATTTCAGCCACTCCTAAGTTGAAACTTAATCGGAACTTTAACCCAACTGGGGAATGGAACCTCGTTCCTTTTCCCAGGGATAAAAATCCAGTTTGTTACTGCTTCGATTGCGGATTTGTCAAGTATTTCGTGACCAGAGGACTGTTCGATTTCAATTTTACCTACCTTACCATCCTCAAGCACCCATACCTTGAGAAGAACTGCCCCTTCGTATCCATTTCTTCTTGCGATCATTGGATACCTTGGCTTTGGGTTTATTTTATAATCTGGGTAACCTACCTCAACAGCATGCCCTGAGCCATCGGTACCAAGCACAGGTAGTCCTTCATATCCTATTTGCGTTCCTTCCTTTAAAGACTCCGCGCTAGCCTTTGAAGTATTTGAAATCAGATGTGTCTGTTCTTTATTTGTGTAATCACTTTTATTAACTGTACTTGGTTCGATCATTAATTTAGAGTGTTGAATAGAAGCCTCTCTCTTATTTGTAATTTCCTTTTCTTGATTTTTCCTTGTGATAGGTTTGATAACGGCATTCTCTAGTTTGGGTGCCACTTTTTGACTTGCTACAAAAATGTTACCACTCCCTGCCTTATGCTCTTTGGAGGCACCAATTACACCAAAACCTATTAATTGCGCGTTGGTAACGATAACCTCTGGCCGCCACACAAAAACAAAGATAGAGAAAGCTAAAAGGTGTATGATTACTGAAGCAATAACAAATATTCTAAGACGAGCATGAGACATAAAAACATCCACAGCTAAACAGAGTTTATTTCTAATAATTCTAATTAATTTTATCCTTTCTTGACCCTGGTATAATATTTAATTTAATCCGTTTGCCTTCCCTTAATATAACAATCTCGGTTGGAACTTCTGCCTCTGCCTCGCCTAAAGCGTATACGTAGTCATATATGTTATTTATAGATTTACCTCCAAATTCTACTATAGTGTCTCTACCCTTTAGGCCCGCTTTATCAGCAGGGCTCCCTTCTTTTACACCCATAAGTGTTACCCCCTCTGCTTCCTCAGAGTAATCTGGTATTGTTCCAACATAGACATTAAATTGAGAGGGTGCTCTTTCTTCCTCTTTAGCCTTAGAGAACGCTATCTTAGTCGATGTTTCATTCAGCTCACCGATTAAATCTGAAATAAGCAAAAGAATCTTTTTCTCTCCTTCTGAGTTTATCTTTTGCCAATCGTCATCAGGAGCGTGGTAGTCTTCATGCACTCCAGTAAAAAAATGAAGCACAGGGATGTCGTTAGCATAAAATACGGTTTGGTCACTTGTAGCAAAACCGGAGTCCTTCGTTTGTACCGCTAAACCAAGGTTAGAATTAAAAGATTCAAGAAGAGGTTTCCACTCAGGGGATGAACCAGCTCCAAAAACTGTTAGTTTATCGTCTCTTAGTCTACCAATCATATCCATATTAATCATCGCTACAGTATTAACCAATGGTGCTTTGGGGTGTTTGACATAGTAAGAAGAACCGAGAAGCCCCAACTCCTCAGCCGAAAAGGCAATAAAAAGAAGACTCCTTTTAAGAGAAGCCCTTTGGTTGGAAAAATACTCGGCTAGTTCTATAAGCCCTGCAATACCTGAAGCGTTATCATCCGCACCGTTGTGAACCTTATTCTTATCTGTTTTATCGTCTCCTCTTGATACTCCGTCACCCAAACCTATGTGGTCATAATGAGCTCCAATGATTATCACCTGACCTTTGAGTGATTGATCAGAACCCTCGATGTAACCTACAACGTTTGCAGTAGGGCTTTTTTCACGGATAAGTTCGGTACGAATCTGGGCTTCAGTTTCAGGAATAATAAAGGAAGAAGGTTTCTTATCACCTAGCTTCTGTTCCAAGGTTTTCATATCCTTGCCAGCGGTCTTCAAAACCTCTTGAGCTATTTCTCTTTTTAGAATTATTGCATGAACACCGGAATCGGTAAAAGAACCATCGAATCTTATGCCACCCAAACCCTCTTCTTCCTTCTGAGAAAGAGGTGTTGTGAATATTATCCCTTTTGCCCCTTTCTCCCCTGCGTTAATAGCCTTATAGCGAAGCGATGCATACTTATAGAAAGGACTTTTACGATTATTCCCTTCTGGTGTATAACGTAAGACTAAAACGATTTTATCTTTTACATCTATCCCTGCGTAATCATCGTAGTTTAGCTGCTTCGAGCTTATTCCATACCCTGCGAACACCAACCCACCCCTAAGTTCTCCATCGCTTGAAAAACTTATAGGTAGAAAATCTTTGCCAACTTGAAGATCCAACTTTCGTTCCCCTATATCAACGGTCATTGAGTTAGAGTCCCCGAGTTTTACTCCTGAGGTGAAAGAAAAATTTTGGAAATACGTTCCGTCACCTCCAAGGGGTATAAGGCCTGCTTTCTTAAAATGAAATGCAATATACTCAGCGGCTTTTTCACACCCCTCAGTCCCGGCTTTTCTTCCTTGAAGCTGATCTGAAGCTAAGTAGCGGATATGTTCGATGATCTCTTCGGCTGTAATATCATCATTCTCAGCCCAACTGATTACTGAAAAAACAAAGAGAAGAGTTAAGATTAAAGGTGTAAAAAAGGAAATTAAAAACTTACTACCCTTCGACATAGCAACAAAATAATAACACAAAAGATTTGAATTGCTCGAATTAATAAAGGAGGGGCGTCACCTTTTAAATGCGTCAATCTTTCATCCCCATCCTAGCCTTCCCCTTCAAAAGGGAAGGGAAAAGTGTAACCTATGTACTCGGATTAAAGTGTAACCTAGGTCCCCGTTCGCAAATGCAGCAGACAATCTATGCTTCTCTCATATTCATAATTTTTCAGGGAATTCAATTATAAAACTTTTTTATACGATGAGAAAGTAGAGACAGCAGTTATGGTTTCTATAGAAAGAGACCTTGCATAAAACCTATCTCCCAGCCAAGAAAGATACCAAATGCAATACTCGAAATCCCAGCTAGGACTTTTATCCCCTGATTTATAATAGCAAACTTATTAGCAGTGAAAACAAAAGGAAGCCCTATTAATGAACTCATTAAAAGCATTCCACCAATCGAGCCTACCCCGAAAACAACTATATAGAGAAGCCCGGTTAGGGGAGAAGGAATAGTCGTAAGAACTAAAAGCATAAGTGCTGCGCTTCCCGCGACACCATGAACGAGTCCTACAAGAAACGGTTTACTTCCAAACCTAATCAAATGAATATGCTCATGAGCTCTCTCTTTACCCTCTTCATGAAGGTGTATATGCGCGTGCATGAGTCCGTCGGGATCTGGGGTAGTGATTGAGAGGGAGGGTAGTTGGGGAACCGCATGCTCATGTGCGTGTATATGTATTTTTCTTCCTCTAAAGAACGTCCAGATAATATTTACGCCCAAGAAAACAAGCATCATCGCAACCCCAAACTCCATTAGAAGGGCGAGCTTAGGTGGAATAACGAGTCTTAAAAGAATCACTAAAAGCCCAATGAGAAACAGGGATACGGTGTGTCCTAGCCCCCAGAATGTACCGATTAGAGAAGATTTAGAAATGCTCTTATGTTCACTTACGATTGTTGATACAGCAACGATATGGTCCGCATCAAGTGCATGTTTTAAACCGAGAATAAATCCTAATCCAAGAGTGGCAATTAGTGTAGGTGATGTCATGATTCTATCCTCCTTTGTAACTATTTATCCACTAATGAACAAGCTCCAAATACCAAATGTTTGGAATGTAGAAAGTGAAAATTGTTTGAAATTTGGGATTTGGGATTTGTATTTTGATTCATGGTTGAATAGTTGCCATCATAATATTTCCCCTATTATATCTCCGGAGTCTATTTGTATAATACCTCCGCTTACAAGAGACTGTATATTTGTTTTTTCTTTAACAATCTGATATGTTTTCCGCTTGGTAAAAATAAGACTTTCCTTTGATGCCGTAACACTTTATGTAATACTATTGATTCGGAGATAAGAAAAACTGTGATATCAAGAAGTCACAAAAGGCAGAGTAAGTCCTTAAGTGGAAAGGGTCAGCTTTCAGGAGAGGATGAGAGGTTGCTTATCCAGAGGGTTAAGGCTGGTGATCAAAAGGCATTTGAAGCAATTTTCAACCATTATGTAAGCAGGGTCTACCGCCAGGCGTTCAAGTTTGTAGGAAATGAAGCGGATGCAGAAGATGTAGTTCAAGAGGTCTTCCTTTTGGTATATAGGAAGGCTAATTCATTCCTAGGTAAATCAGAGTTCTCCACCTGGCTCTACCGCCTTACAGCGAACGCTGCTCTTACCAAGCTCCGTCAACGTAAGAAGGAGAAAGAGGTCTCACTAGACGAATATATGCCTAAGTTTAGAAAGGACGGTCATCACCTAGTTAGGCCAGTAGTTGATTGGACTCAAGATATTTATAAACACGTAGCTATGAAGGAGTTCCACCAAATCATCCAACAAGCTATGGATCAACTTTCTCCGATGGACAAGGCTGTTGTAGTGATGAGCGATATGGAAGAAATGTCTAACCCTGAGATTAGCAATAACCTAGGGATCACCGTCCAGGCGGTCAAGGCCAGGCTCCATCGAGCTAGATTATTTTTGCGTGGAAGGTTAACAAACCATCTTGGGTATTCACCGACTTAGGGGGTTTAAAGCTGAATCAGGGTTACTATTTTGAATCCAAGTTATTAGTTACAACGTCCAATAATTGTTTTGGAGATTAGGTAATAAATCTATGGCAAAGAAGGCTCAAGTTGGGCGAGTAAACTCTAAGAAAGTTGACACCTGTAAACAGGCGACCTCTTTGATTTTAGACCATCTTACTGGTGAGTTAGACTCTAAAACGGCGCGGTTATTTGAGGAGCATTTAATGATATGCCCGGATTGTGTAGCCTTTTTAAACTCATACAAAGAGACAATCAAGTTTACCCGATCATTAAGCTACGAGGATATCCCTTCTGAGATGAAGAAGCGGATTAGACGATTCTTAAGAGACAATATTGGGTGATTTCCTGATAAAATTTTCTCCCCCACACCCTTTGTAGACTCCGCGCATAACTTTATTGAAACCCTTTTGTTCCTCAGGCGTCTAAATAAACAGAAGTGACACTCAACCAAAGGCTGTAAATATTGCTAAAAAAGCTGAGGAGGCAATTATGTATAAAATTCTAATTCCGACTTTACTTTTACCTTTAGCGTTTTCATTTATTCAAACACCAGTCAATGCTGCAACTAACCTAAAACTAAATCCAAACCTAGACTACTCAAGCGACTCAAACGATGGATCCCTAATTACTGGAGATAATATTACCGATGGTACGATCCAGCAGGGAAAATCAGCATACATTATCTTCTATCACCATGAATGCTATGACTCCAAGCGACAGGCGAAAAGAACAGTTGAACTGTATGAGAAATACGAGGGGAATATAGGTTTCATAATTGTTGATTTGGATTCAAAAATATCCGATGAGCAAAATGAGTTAAGAGAGCGTTTCTATCCAAATTATATACCACATGTCACTATAATTGGTGCAAACGGAAGTGTACTTTATAATAGAAGTGGTGAAATAGGAAATGATTTACTTTCATCAATTTTAGATAAAGCTTTGATGTAAAACGAGAAGCAAATCCCTTAATAACGAATGTATTTAAAGGTGTTTAATACAATTTTATAATAAAGGAGGTAAAATATGTTAAAGATTATTATATTATTTTCATTTCTTTTGTTGCTAATAATGCAGACCAGGATATACGCAGATACAAAAACTGAAAAAGCTACATTTGCCGGGGGCTGCTTCTGGTGTATGGAAACACCTTTTGAAAAGTTAGATGGTGTAACCGAAGTAATATCAGGTTATACAGGTGGCAAGAAAGTGAACCCAACATATGAAGAGGTATCATATGGAGGAACCGGTCATCTAGAATCTGTTCAAATCATATATGACCCATCTAAAATTACCTACTCCGAGCTTCTTGATGTGTTTTGGAAACAAATAGACCCTACCGATCCAAACGGTCAGTTTGTTGACAGAGGTTCACAATATAGATCAGCTATTTTCTATCATAATGATGAACAAAAAGGTTTCGCGGAGAAATCAAAGGAAGAACTGGATAAATCCGGGAAATTTAGAAAACCGGTCGTGACAGAGATTATTCTGGCTTCGGCGTTTTATAAAGCAGAGGAATATCATCAAGACTACTATAAAAAGAACCCAATAAGATATAAGTTCTATAGGTACAACTCAGGTCGCGATCAATACTTAAAAAAGATATGGGGGGATGAAATGCAAAAAAAGGTTTCAAAAAACAATAATGAAAAATATAAGAAACCATCCAAAGAAGAGCTTCAAAAAAAACTAACACCTCTACAATATAAGGTTACCCAGGAAGAAGGTACAGAAAGACCCTTTGCTAACGAATATTGGGATAACCACAGAGATGGGATCTATGTTGATATAGTTTCTGGAGAACCTCTTTTTAGTTCGCTTGACAAATTCGATTCTAGAACTGGTTGGCCAAGCTTTACTACGCCACTTGTGGAAGAAAATATTATTGAAAAAGAAGATAGAACCTTTTTTACGGTAAGAACAGAAGTAAGAAGTAAAAATGCTGATTCCCACCTTGGACATGTTTTTGACGATGGACCTAAACCAACTGGCTTACGTTATTGTATGAATTCTGCTTCTCTTCGTTTTATTCCAAAGGAGGATTTAGAAAAAGAAGGATATGGTCAATATGTGAAGCTCTTTGAGAATAAAACAAGTAAGGAATAATGTAATTAGCCTTGTAAATCCTCAAAATTTGAGTTTTATCTTGTGTTTTGTTATACTTTTAGTTAGTAATACAGTCTAATCTCTATAGAATTATGACAAGTAACGGATTAAAAAAAATATAAGGGGTTTGGGAAAAAGAAACATTTCATACCTTTATTACTACCTTGTAAACCAAGTATGCACTTTACTTCTACACCCTTTCCATTCTTTCATAATAATCCAAAAGAAAGAGATGTTTTTTTTAAAATCAAATTAACAGGAGGGACTCTAGAAACTATATGCAAGAAACATTCATAGCAGAAAACGGCATAACCAGGGAGCTTAACTTTGAGGATAACGGTGTGCTTAAGCAGCTTTATGGAGAGAATAACGAAAACCTCAAAGAGATTGAAAGCGTATTCGGGGTCAAAATCCACTCAAGGGGAGGAAAGCTGAGCCTCAAGGGAGACCCTCAAGAAGTTGAATCTGCAGAGCGGTTCCTTCATGAGATTTACCGTCTCATTTCAAAGGGTTATTCTCTCGATCCAGGCGATATTGAACTTGCAGCAAGGGTTGTAATTGAAGATAAAACCCCTCTTGAAGATATCTTCCTAGATACTGTATGTATTTCCACAAGAAAAAGATTAATCGCACCAAAGAGCCTTGCACAAAAGCTCTACCTTGATGCCATCCGAAAGAACGACATTGTCTTTGGCATAGGCCCTGCAGGAACTGGTAAAACCTATCTTGCAATGGCTATGGCTGTTTCTGCTTTTATAAGCCGTGAAGTAAACAGAATAATCCTAACGAGGCCTGCTGTGGAGGCGGGGGAAAAGTTGGGGTTCTTGCCCGGCGACCTTTATCAGAAAATCGACCCATACCTTAGACCACTTTTTGATGCGCTCTACGATATGTTGGATTTTGAAAAGGCTACCAGGCTTATTGAAAAGGGTGCTATAGAAATTGCTCCCCTTGCTTATATGAGAGGGAGAACGCTTAACGATGCCTTTGTGATTCTTGACGAAGCCCAGAACACGACGGCTATGCAGATGAAGATGTTTCTTACACGGCTTGGGTTTAGCTCAAAGGCTGTAATTACAGGTGATGTTACTCAGGTTGATCTTGGAGGTAATGAAAAATCGGGACTTCTTGAAGCTGAATCATTGCTTAAAGGAATTGAAGGTATAGTAATTGTCCATTTCTCAAAAAAGGACGTTGTAAGGCATCCACTTGTAAGACAGATAATAGATGCATACGAAAGAAAAGAAAAAGATTGAATTGTATTTATAATTGAACTACTCTTTTTTCTTGGCTGTAATCCTAACCGCTATATTTGGACGGGTTCCAGTAACATCCTTTAACCATCCATCCTCAAAAGTAATTTCATTTCCATTATCATTTGTCGCTTGCAGTGTAAAGGCCGCTTTTTGCTCCTTAGGGTCTGAAAAGGGGGCATCAACCCAGATTCCCCAAATAATATCAATGCCCGTAACATAAAAGCGTGAAATGGAGTAGCTTTTAAGCTCGCCCAAGAGTTCTTTCGTCTCTGAATTATAGATCTTTATAGACATTTCCTTAGTCACTCTCCGTGAGGAATTTTCATCCAAGAATATACCATAGCGTGCAGTATAGTGTTATAATTTTTTAACACTATTTTGTATAACTATTTAGCCACAAAGACACTAAGACACCAAGAATTACTTGGTCTTTAGATTTCTGTAAAATGACTAGTGATTAAAAACCAACGATTATTTCTTTGTACCCTGGTGCCTTAATGGCCAAGTAGTCAAGTTTTATGTTAAACTAACATTCACTCTGTAGGAGGCATTTGATGAAAAGAGAGGCCTTTTTGCTTATATCTTCAATTCTTTTGGTTTCCCTTGGATGTGCCCGTGAGTGGCAGAATCCTAATACCACCATTCCTGCTAAACAGGTTGATATAGCAGCTATTTTAGAAAACCCGATTGCGTTTGACAGTGCTGGAGTGATTGTCGAGGGTAAGGTTTGGGATTTAGTGTTTGATAAATTTGAAAGAGAGGATAAAGAAACACCGTTTACTGAGTTTAAGCTAGCCGATAAAGACGGGAATTTTGTAAAAGTTTTCGTACTCGGTCATATCCCTATTGCTGAGGGAGATATTGTTGAGGTTCTGGGAATATACAGGAGAGAACTAGGAAAAGAACGCATATATCTTGCCAATGAAATCGAAGCCATCAGGGTTGAAAAGAAAAAACAACAATTAAAAGCCAACAATTGAGAAAGAAGTCATAATCTTGTCTAAATCGCCCCTCAATCTCTTATTTGTTTTAAGTTCAGACTCGGGTATCTGAGAAGCTGTGACTATATAAGCCTTATTGTTAGTGAGAACCACCTTTTGTATCTGAAATATCCTTTCCTCAGAAGATAAACCATAAAGACTCAGGTAATGAAACTGTAATATTGATACAAGGTCAACTCCGATTGTTTTAATAATTTCAACCAATGCGTTCTTAGATACTAGAATGTTGTTTTCAATATAGCTATTGACATCAATACCTACAGAATCATCCATCGCCACTGTAACACTCGGTCTAAAACCACCGTAGAGAGATTGGGGAATTACGACAATTGGAATTACAATCTTATCTCTGAATCTAAACTGTCTTTTGTACAATTCATTCAGCTTATTATCTATCATCCATCCATTAGGCCAGGACACTCTAAACCCGAATTCCCTGCTTACAAAGGTGTTTCTCTCACGACCTCCAGTGAGCGAGGTTGAACTGCCGTTTGTGAATTTATGATCTGAAAAGCTTATCGTTTTAGCTGACCCATACAGTTGTAGCGCTAAAACCCATCCTTCTGTTAGTTTTTCTGAAGACATATCTCCTAAAGCCTTAAGACATTCACCATTTCACGAAAACTTGAGTCCTATTATTGTATATAACTCAACATGCTCTTTCAACAAATTTGCCTTAATGTAAGCATTATTTCATATCGCATACTTTAGTGAGCGGACAGCACTCATAAACTATTTTACAAACGAATTCAGCTCTAATGACTTATCCTCAAGAAAGCAGGAAACCCGACACAATGGATGTGTGTCGGGTTTCTTATGGCAACAACCAAGGAAGGGTAAGGAGACTAATCAAACTAGGTTAAAAATAAGCCTGAAGCTGCGCCCTAAATATGTTTTCATCAATATCACTTGCATTCGTAAATTCATTTTTAATGAAAGAATAGTCAAGCTGAATCTTCCACTTGTGACTGTGTGACATATAGAAATTAAGTCCAGGTGTAATTTGCCATTGGTTGTCTGGTTCATCAACATCGGGCACATTAGGAACACTCGCATCAAAATCAATATATGCAAACCTTGCTGCTACCTCTACAAGCTTTGGAATCAAAAAGACACCGCTTTGTATCCTAAATCCCTGGTCAAATACTGTATCAATACTCGCACCATCTGGAGAGATCCACCTTGCGTCGTACTCGCCCTCTATGCTGAAAATCTTGTATTTGAAGTTAAGATCTGCTGTAAATTGAGCAAAATCCCCTGATACTACACCAATCTCATCAAATCTGTCTGCTATCGCAGCATCCGGGGTTTTTCTATCTATGTTAAGACCTTCCATACCTGCTGCTGCTACACCGAAGGCAATAAGAGGCTTGTCCTCTCCAAAGTTAGGCTCTATCTTGTAATCCCCGCTTATTGGGAAAGAGCTATTGCCGTACTTCAATGTACCACAACAAGGAGTAAGCATAACCCTTCCAACATAAAGAAGATTAGAATCTGTGCTGAGAGCGTTTCTTCCATTACCATCAAATATTCCAACGCCGTAAGTAACATAATTTCCTAAAAGTCCATATAGCGCAGGACCTATGTCGCGTCCTAAGCTAAACTGTTCGTTGACAATAGACCTTTCTACAAGCTGGAGCTCCGATGAGGAGGTTAGCTCCTCTCTATTAAACGGAACCTTAAACTGACCTACCCTTGGAAGTGCTACCGTCTTATAAGCTGCATCAAAATAAGCATCTCTTAACTGTAGATCGGATCCATTATCGGCGCTTACTTGAATATAATATTTGAACCATGGTCTAAAAGCGTTTCCAATCCAGTAAAATCGCAGTCTTCTTATCGCAAAATTGGTAGCTGTAAGCTCATCAGTCGTATCATTTACAGAGAATTGAAACTGAGCGCGTAATCTCATATTCAACAAAAAGTTTCCATCCTTTGTCTGTAGTGTAAAACCATCACCTGGTTTTTTGTAACTAACTTCTATTTTGTTCCACCAAGAATCCTTAGATTGCACCTCCTCTACCTTTTCCTCAAAAGACTTTCTTTGAACCTCCAGGTCCTTAATCTGTTGCTGAAGGTCTTGAATCTGCTGTTGATTGTGCATTTGGATTTCCTCAAGCTGCCTTTTTAGCTGCTCAATTTGATCGCTCTGCTTTTTTGTAGCCTGAGCAACTTCTTTGCTTTCTTCTACCTGCTTGTTATCCTGGCTCTCAGCTTGTGAGCTTGTAGCAAATGGCATTACGAAAAGAAAACCGACCACCATCAGCGTTAAGAAAAATCTCATCACTTCAACCTCCTTTATAAGAATTTTGAAGTAAGATTAGTGAAGGAAAATTAATTTATTATTAAGAGATTATTAAAGTACTGTTAAGAGAGACAAAACCGTAGGGGCGAACGGCCGTTCGCCCCTACTATAAAACCCGTTTTAAGAAAAAATATCTCTCAAAAAAATCACCTTCTCCCTGGATGGTCCGAGGGAAAGAATCCAGATTGGAACGCCTGTTGTCTCCTCGATCCTTTCTAAGTAAGCGCGTGCCGAAGGTGGTAGAGAAGAAAGATTTTTTAAGTCACGTAATTCCTCTCTCCATCCATCCAACTCCTCATAAACAGGTTCACAGTGTTTAAGAATCTCAGTGTTTGAGGGAAATTCAGTAAGTAATTCACCTTTATATCTGTACCCAACACAGATTTTTATCTTATCTAAACTAGAAAGAACATCGAGCTTTGTAATGGCAAGTCCTGATACCGCATTTATCATGGATGAGTAGCGCAATGCCACAGAATCAAACCATCCACATCTTCTAGGTCTTCCGGTAGTTGAGCCATACTCACCGCCTAATTCTCTAAGCCTTATACCCAAGTCCCCTGAAATCTCCGATGGAAAGGGACCCTCTCCAACCCTAGTTGTGTAAGCCTTGGCTACTCCCATAACAAGATCAATCTTAGTAGGACTCACCCCAGTACCTATACATGCCCCACCAGCACCGGCGCTCGAAGATGTAACATAGGGGTAAGTACCAAAATCCACATCAAGAAGTGCTCCCTGTGCTCCTTCAAAGAGAACACTCTTTCCCTGAGATATTGCGTCGTTAAGAACCTTGGAGGTATCTGTAATGAACATTCTAAGCTTGTTGCCATAGATAATATATTCTTCATATATTTTCTCAAATTCGAGGGCACTTCTTCCGAGGACCCTTGTGATATAAAGGTTTCTTTCTTCAAGTATGGAACGAAGCCTTACCGAAAAGCCCTCAGGATTAATAAGATCGGAAAATCTTATCCCACGCCTTGCTGCTTTGTCCTCATACACAGGACCTATTCCTCTTCCAGTTGTCCCTATCTTACTAGAACCCATTCTTTCCTCGCGCGCAAGGTCAATCTCCTTGTGATATGGCATAACTATATGTGCGCTGTCGCTTAGTTTTAAGTTCTCTTCATCTACCCTATATCCATGCGATTTAATCTTCTCTATCTCTTCAAGTAAAACCTTAGGGTCTACAACAACACCGTTTCCTATCACAGAGAGCTTGCCCTCACGAAGAATCCCAGACGGAATATGGTGGAGAACCAGAGTCTTATCGTTTGTTACAATTGTGTGTCCAGCATTGCTACCACCCTGGTACCTTGCAACAACATCAACCCTTTCAGCGATAAGGTCAACGATTCTTCCCTTGCCCTCGTCTCCCCATTGGGTACCAATCACAACTATATTTGGCAAATTTAATTTTCCCCCTTCTTATACAGATCCCTTAAAAAATCTTTATTGCCACCTAATGACCACCTAACAATGAAGAACCTGCAGCACGCTAAAAGGAGTTATCGAGTTAAAACACAAGCTCGAAGTTGCAGGTTTATTCCATTTTAATGCATGCAATTTATCGGACATTTGACTGTCAGTATCAAATACTGCTGAGAAGCTCCTCTAGATTTGAAAACTCCTTACTCACTCCTGTTCTTGACTCAATTAATCGTACCTTCCCAGTGGTTTCCAATATGATCACTCCATAGCTACTTAAACTCTGGTTCTCCTTAATTCTTTCTCTTCTTAGGCTCACATCTGCTTTAAGGTCAAGTATTACTTTAAAACCGCTCCTTCTGAGTAGTTCGGCTATCTTAATTGATTCACGCCTGAGACTTGGTTTAGTTGGGATGACAACAAAATGATTCTTATTATCCTCATGGGAGGTACTAGCAACATCTAGTAGAGCTTCTATATCAACGGCAAAACCTGTTGCAGGGCATTTATACCCGTATTTTTCTATGAGTTCATCATACCTTCCGCCAATAATCAGAGGTGATGGTACGCGCGGTGAGATAAGCTCAAAAGATACACCTGTATAATAGTTAAAACCCCTAAGCTCCCCCAAGTCTACATTAATGTCACAGCCAACTTGAAATTCGTCAAGCAGAATTAATACATCTTCTAATTCCTTTACATATTTTCTTATAATGCTGATCTTTTTAGCCCTACGAAGAATATCTTTATTCCCGTAAAGCTCAGGAAGAGAGAGTATAACCTTCTTTATCGTCTGAGGAATAGGGGCCTTTGAGATTGCCTTTTCAAGCGCCTCCTGGTCTTTTTTTTTAAGCGCTTCCTCTATTTCATTCCTAACATTTCCAGTTTTTCCAAGAAGGAATCTCAATAATCCAGTATGTCCTATATCTAGAACGAGGTTCTTTATTCCCAGTTTTTCAAGCGACTTAACCGCAAGCGCTATAATCTCCCCGTCGGCTTCTGGAGATGAAAGCCCCATTAGCTCGCATCCTACCTGAAATATCTCTCTTTCCTTTCCGCTTCCCCTCTCTTCGTACCTGAGTACCCTTCCATTATAACAGAGTCTTAGTGGCCCTATATGATCTTTTAGGTGAGTTGCAACTAATCTACCTATCTGGGGTGTTATATCTGGCCTCAGTGCTACAACATCGCCCGTTGACGGATCAACAAACTTTAAAATCTTATCCTTTAGATCATCGCCAAGCCCAACCGAAATAGCCTCAAGGGATTCAAAAAAGGGCGTAATTACCCTTCTATATCCCCAGCGTGTGAACTCATCCAGTAGACATTCTTCAACCCTTCTAATCTCTTCTGCCCTCTCAGGGGGAAAGTCCCTTACCCCTTGAGGTAGGCTAAAACGCTCAAGCATCTAAAGCACTACCTGTGTAACAGATATTATATTGGGAAGCGCGCTTATTTCCTCTATAACTCCTGAGGGAATAGGTGAATCCACATTTATAAAAGCTATTGCTCTCCCTCCGACACTTTCACGCCCAAGGTGCATACGGGCGATATTAACGCCCCTTTTTCCCAGAAGCGATCCCATAGAACCGATAAATCCAGGCTTATCGTAATTTTCACTTATAAGGAGATAACCCTGCGGGATGACGTCGAGTGAAAAACCATTTACTCTCACGAACCTTGGCTCTTCTCGTCCGAATATAGTCCCTGAAACATGCTTTTCATCAAGATTTGTCTTCACCTTTATAGAAATCAAACTCGTAAAATCCTCAGACCTTGATGACTTCGACTCTATTACCCTTATCCCTCGTTCTCTAGCAACGAATGGAGCATTTACATAATTTACTGTAATATCCATAATTGGCGTGAGAAAACCCTTGAGCGCAGCGGTGGTAAGAGGAGCAACGTCAAAACCTGCGACCTCTCCACTATATTCAATATTAATCTCTTCAACACCACTTCTGCAAAGCTGTCCCTGAAAGCTTCCAAGCTTCTCTGCAAGTACTATGTAGGGCTTCATTATCTTTAATAGTTCAATGCTTATCGAAGGCATATTCACAGCGTTTCTCACAGCGCCATTTATAAAAAAGTCAACGATCTGCTCTGCTATCGCTACAGAGACCTTGGTCTGCGCCTCCTCCGTTGAAGCACCAAGGTGAGGTGTAAAAACTACCTCATCAAGCTGCAAAAGCGGATTGTCCTTCCCGGGGGGTTCCTTTTCAAAAACATCCAGCGCCGCCTCACCCACTATTCCAGACTTTACAGCCTCATATAGGTCTTGCTCATTTACTATACCACCCCTTGCGCAGTTAATTATGATTACCCCCTTTTTCATTCGCAGAAAGGTTTCTTTTCTTATGAGATTCCTTGTCTCAGGCGTGAGAGGGGTGTGGATCGTAATTATATCAGCCATCCCAAGTAGCTCATTAAAAGAAACTAACTCTACCCCCATCTTGACTGCGGCCTCCTGAGTAAGAAAGGGATCATACGCAATCACCTTCATCTTTAGTCCTATCGCCCTCTCAGCAACCAACCTCCCAATATTTCCAAGTCCAATAATCCCGAGGATTTTTCCAAAGATCTCTTTTCCCCTAAATTTTTCTCTCTCCCAAAGCCCTGATTTTACCGACGAATGAGCCTGAGGTATTTTTCTTACTAGTGAAAACATAAGTGCTATTGTATGCTCAGCCGTCGTTATGGCGTTTGCTTCAGGGGTATTCATCACAACTGTACCGTTTCTTGTAGCGGCTGCAACATCTACATTATCAACGCCGATTCCTGCGCGCCCTATAACCTTTAATCTTTCTCCCGCCGCCTCTATAATGTCCGCTGTAACCTTAGTCCCGCTTCTTACGATAAGGGCGTCGTAGTCCTTTATAATCATCTTGATTTCTTCCTTTGGAAGGCCTTTCTTCATTACAACTTCAAGCTCGGGCTGGGATTTAAGCAGGTTTAGACCCTCTTCGGCAAGGCCATCGGTAATTAAAATCCTCAAATTTCCTCCGAGGTTTAAAATGTTGGCGACTTTACGGAGTTAAATATATTTAAGTGATGTATTGTTGTCAATCAGCGGTTCGGGGTTCGTGGTTCGTGGTTGGCGATTTAATTCACGATTCACCAATGACTATTTAACTTGAGAATTCCCTGTAGCTTGCTACAGGGTTTCCACTGTCATTGCGAACGAAGTGAAGCAATCCCGTATTTAGATTGCTTCGTCACTTTGTTCCTCGCAATGACACTTCCGTGTTGTCATTGCAGTTACCAAAGAGACTAACTTTTCCATGCTGATACCCTGCGGCT
>LDXN01000024.1 GCA_001443445.1 Candidatus Dadabacteria bacterium CSP1-2
CCGGCTTTCCTTACCTCTTCATCTAATAGCTCCAACGTGAGAAGGCTTGCATGCCCCTCGTTCATATGAAAGCGTTCTATACTTTGATTATCAATGGCACGGAGCATCCTTACTCCACCAATGCCGAGGATCGCTTCCTGACAAAGTCTGTAGCGCTGATCCCCTCCGTAAAGAAAATGGGTTAGTGTTCTATCCCATTCAGAATTTTCCGGAAGATCGGTATCCAAAAAATATACTGGCACCTTATAACCATCAACGCCGGTAGCTTCGTATTTCCAAGCGCGGATCTGAATACTTCGTCCTTCAATTGTGACTGAAGTTCTCTCTGGCATCTCTTCTAAAAAGTCATCGACTGCCCATTCCATTGGTTCCTCTCTCTGCCATCCGCTGGCATCGAGCCTCTGGTAAAAATATCCCTTACGATGAATGAGGGTGACGGCAACCATGGGAATACTTAGATCGGCTGCTGAACGAATTATATCTCCTGCTAAAATACCTAGACCGCCACTGTAAGTGGGCATTGCTGGGTGAAGACCAATCTCCATGGAGAAATAGGCAACTTTAGTGGTTTGAGATGCTGGTGATCTGGGCATGGACGCCATCAGGTGTGCCCCAAACTATTTTTTCGTGTTGAATAAAAAGCTCATCTTGAAATACACCATACTATTGCATATAAAAATGTAGCATAAATTTTAGATCATTATTTGTAGGGGCGAACCTTGCGTTCGCCCAATACGGGCAACCGCGAGGGTTGCCCCTACAAGTACTTCGTCGTGAGCTCAGCCGAACGGAGGTTAGGATGGGGGAGTCTAAAGACATTCGCTAGATTCATTTTCATTCTAAAAAAATTATATCGAACTTAAGTTACATTAGCATCGCCCACTTCCAATCCAGCGCATATTATACTAAATAATCACCCCCTCAGGATAACCCTTACCGTCGAGGGCGGATAACTCTTCGGAATTCAGAAGCTCTTCTCGGCGTAGTTCGAGAACTCGAGCTGACTCTGACAGAATATGACCCCATGTACAGTGATTGACAAAGAGCATGCCGCTCCTACCCAAGGAGGCTCCCAACATGTCATACCCGAATGCTTCCCGCTAGAGACGTGCGGGAACAAGCTTTATCGGGTATCCATATTTTTTGGATTCCCAATAAAGACGTTTGGGAATGACAGGGCAAAATCAAGGGGGCAAATCTTTTGTTGATAAATTATGTGATTAAGCCAATACTATCTGAGAATCTGTTCGATTAGATTTAACTACTCTTTTTTATCTATTTTAAAGAAAAGGAATTATTGTAAGGTATAATGATGATTCTAAAGACAAATCTTCAAAACAATTAACAGCTTATGGGGAAAAACATCTCTTTATCTAAACAGAATGCAGTATTAAAGGAACTAAAAAAAAGCCTAAATGGTTTTTTGGGTGAGCGCCTTTTAAGATTTGTTCTCTTTGGTTCAAGGGCAAGGGGGGATTATGATAACAAATCCGATATAGATGTAGCAATCATTGTTAGAAGTCTGACAAGAAATCTTAAAAATCAGATACTTGAAAAGATTGCCGAGATAGAATTTAAACATCTTGTTCCAATCTCTACTCTCGTACTCTCAGAAGATGAATTTGAAAATCTGAAGAGGCTGGAAAGAAGGATAGCTCTTGATATTGAAAGAGAAGGTCATCCTATATGATAGAGGAGAACAAAAAAGAGAACATTAGAGAAGAGATTAAAAGGGCAAAAGAAGCGATGCGTGCCGCTAATCTTCTTTTTGATAATGGTTTTTTTAATGACGCTGTCTCAAAATTGTATTACTTCCTACTGTATAATGTTAGGGCACTGCTTCTTACAAAAGGTCTTGAGCCGAAAAGCCACGAAGGGGCACTTAGGCTTTTTGGTCTACATTTCGTAAAAAAAGGCATCTTTAGTCCTAGTGATTCACATATATTTTCAAAACTTATGAAGTATAGGGAAGAAGCCGATTATAATCCCACATATACATTTACAAAGGAGGATTTTACTGAGTTTAAAAAAGAGGCAGGACAACTGGCTGATAATATAAATAAATACTTAAAAAAAGGGGGACATCGCACCCCTTTTTATTGAACCCCTCTATCGTGAATCCACCACCCCACGTCATTCCCGAATGTTCCCCACTAAAGACACACAGGGACAAGCGTAATCGGGAATCCACTCCAGTGTCATTTCGAATACTTCGTTTAGACTCAGCACAGGTTCCATGAGAAATCATTCTTTTTATCGTCATTCTAAACACTGGCCTGAGGTGAGAACAGGCTTGCTCGTTGCCCTATCCTATACCACCAGCAAGCCTGTCCCGAGTAAAGTCGAGGGGACTGGTGGACATAGTGAAACTACCCGGTGTTCATTACAGAATTAGGTTGTCAAAAATCAATAATGACAATATCGCCACGCTCCTAATATAACTAATACTCATCTAAATAATTACCCCCTCAGGAGGCGCCTTACCATCGAGGGTGGCTAACTCTTCGGAATTCAGAAGCTCTTCTCGCCGTAGTTCGAGAACTCGTGCTACCTCTAACAAAATATGACCCCAGGTGGAACGATTGACAAATAGCATCCCGCCGAGTGTTAGTGTGCCACCTTGACCTATGAAACCCAACCCAGCAGTCTTTCTTCTTCCTGTATGAAGTGTTTGTAGTATCCCAAGGATTGGTTCTGGTCGAGTGTGAGTAACAAATATGCGTGCCGATGCAGAATCTGGATAGAGTTCCCATCTAATATCGTCTGACACGGTGTGGATGCGTTCACCATTACTGCGGGGGACACGGAACCTTCCGGGCTCAAGCATGTAGACAACAGAGTGAGTGATACTGCGCTCTTTCAAGCGGGCTGAAGCCTTAAGCACCTCTTCCAACTGAAATGCACCAATTGCTGTCAGAGCCAACTGCTGATTTGTTACATCGTGGCCTGCCCAGCCCAATCTTAGTGCACCGTTATTCAGAAGTTGTTTGGCTTCTTCTAAAGTGAAAAGGTCTGGCACACTGTCTGACTTCGGTACTACCAGAGTCCAGATCTGGCCTTGTGTTTGGCAAACACCCTGCACGACTACGGAAGCGGTGTTGTAATCAGCAACGAACACAACACGTGATACATTTGAAGGTTCGCCTAGCATAGCCTCTGCCATCGCAGGATCCTGATGAGACTGCTCGTTCTTAGAGTTCTCCCAGGTGTGAGATGTAAGAACAAGTGGTATAGATAGCCAACCTTGCTTCCTTCCAACTTCAGCGCAGTGGTTGGCGAATATTATTTCTTGGCGCATGGCACCATGCATCTTAGCGCCGAACGCCTCGTATGTGGCTATGATGTTGATGCCGCCTTTGTTTGCAAGAGCCGCTGAGGCCACTGCCTCTTCATTAAGCGCTGTTATGACAGCACCGTGAATATCCTCGGGTAAACCTGCTTCTGGGTCTGTGACTCGAAAATTCAATACATCAAGCGTGCGTTGCATTCGATTAGACCGCATCTCGTCCGGGTTGCCTACCCTAGGTCTCAAATGGGGATTAGCTTGAACAATCGATAAGAACATGCTGTCAACTGCGTGCATAGGAGATGTCCTTTTCCACTGAGTGAAGTCCATGCGGTTATCCGGAATCGGATGCGACGCTATAGGCGGTACCTCACGCAGTCGAACCTCACGGTGCACCAGAGCATTGTCACGTTCGCGCGGACGACTAGAATTCTCGTGTTGTTGGAACTTATCTATGGCTGCTTTGAGCTCCATTACAGGCACCCACAGCCGCCTTGCACTTTTGTTAAAATTGCTAGCTGCTTGAGTGTCAATGTGAGGATTAGACATCAATGGAAGGTTGTGGGCAAGGTTTGTTCCCTCGCCGTAGAAACCCGCGCCCTTTGGAGCCACTGCTATACCATATGGTAGTTGCACCGGATAGCGGTTTCCTTCCAACTGTATGGCTTTGGCGGCTGCCTCAAGCCTGTTCTCCATTTCGAAGATGGCCCAGGCAAACGCTGCTGGGTCTCTGCCATCAAATACGATTGGATCAAAGCTGTTAAGCTTCAGATGATCGATGAACCAGTCAATTCCACCCTGCTGAGACATTGTAGTTCTTTGGTCTATTCGGCGACCATTGGCTATCATTATAGGAGTTACAAGGCCGCAGTCATCAGCTCGCCACCAGCGTGGCGCCCAATCACTCCCTCTCTGCTCCTCGAAGGCGCCATCACTGAGGAAAACTACAAGCCGCTCTCCAGATAGAGGCATGTGAACATATTGAAGCTCTACGAAGCCAAGGTATCCACCTTCGGCTAGTCCACCGGCAGTATGAGCATTAACGTGGCTTCCGAGAGGTGAGTCCTGTGTTCCGTTCTCCTTTAACCGATATGAATAAAAATCTCTCACGTATCGGGTGAGTCCTTCATCACTAAGTGAGTACCGCTCAGCGTGTGCAATAGTCATGTTATTAACCAGAAGGTTTACGGAATCAATAGCCGATACACAGTGTCCCTGACCCATAATCCAAGAACGCGTGAAGCCGGTTATGGCGTTTATAGCCATGTAGCCAACATAGGCGGGCACCATGTTTAAAGACCCGCCTGTGTGTCCTTCTGGATGAGGCTTGAAGTCTTCTAAGGTCAGATCCATACCGTCTAGATAAACGTTTTGAGCGTATGTCTCGTGGACCACAAGCCACATAGCAGCGCTGGCTATTCTATCGGCCGCGCTTAGCAGATCGAAAAGAGGTACACCATCCCCAACCAGCCCACTCGCTGCTAGAAGATCAGCCATGGCAAAGACGCGAGCTTGGGTTTCTATTGAGTGGTCAATCGCACCGTAACCGGCTGCCCAGCGATCTGCCGCTGGGTTTTTGCTCTTGTATAGTTCCACCCATTCTTCCATAAGGATGGACTTGGTTTTCTCATCAGTCATTTTGTCCTCCCTGGTCTGTGTTATACCGTTTCCATTTTAAAATTTTCCTTATGTCCTGTAGAGACGCAAAATTTTGCGTCTCTATTCAAATGTGCACCCCGCAGAGGTAGGAGCGCCATCCCTTCGGCACACTCAAAACAGACTTTTAAACACGTCACCCGTTCATCCTGAGCTTGTCGAAGGATGCTCTTGGTGTGCTCAGGACAGGCTTGGTGCGACCTAAAGTCGCGGCTAGAGGCTGCTCCTACCAAATTTTTGATGTTCTGTTTATTTATCTGTAGAAGGATAAAATCTAAGCTAGAAACGGTGTTATTTCCCCACATGGTTTAGAAAGGGGTTTTTTATTTCTGCAGGTGTTTGTACAAACAGCGAACAGTGTCACGAGCAATAATTGATTCCTCATCTACTGGGATTACGTAAACATGTACTCTCGAATTGTTTACGCTGATCCGTTCTTCAGATCCAATGGTTGCAGCGTTTCGTTCTTGATCAAGTGTCAGTCCAAACCATTCCATGCCATCGCAGATACGTGCTCGTACTTCAGGAGAATTTTCCCCTATACCACCCCCGAGCACTATGGCATCCGCACCACCGAGGGCCGCTAAGTACCCTCCAATGTACTTACGTACACGGTAGCAGAACATTTCCACCGCTAGCGCTGCGCTACTGTCTCCCTGGCGCTCTGCCTCAAGGAGTTCACGCATATCTCGAGAACGTCCGGATATCCCTAGGAGCCCTGACCTTGTATTAAGCCAACTTTCTACCTCTTCGATGTCTACGTTTTCGGAGCGTGCAAGAAAGCCCGGGAGAGATGGATCAATATCGCCGGAGCGCGTTCCCATAACCAGTCCCTCCAATGGGGTAAATCCCATTGAGGTGTCTACAGAACGCCCGCCATTAACTGCAGTAACCGAGCAGCCGTTGCCAAGTTGGAGGGTGACGAGTTTCGTTTGATCTATGGGTTTTGATGTAATAGCGGTGTACCGTTCAGTCATGTACTGATGCGCTAACCCATGGAAGCCATAGCGCCGGATGCGATGCTTTAAAGCCAATTCCTTGGGGATGGCGTATTGGTAGGCCTGCTCTGGCAAGGTATTATGAAAAGAAGTATCAAAGATTGCAACCATAGGTACAGCAGGCACCAGTGACTCCCTAGCAGCGCGGATCGCCATTAATGACGGTCTGTTATGCAACGGTGCCAGGTAGCTTAGCGCCTCGATAGCCTCTATTACCTCATCGTTGATGAGGGTTGGCTCAGTAAATAGGTTTCCGCCATGGACTACGCGATGTCCGACCGCCCTAAGCCCAGCGGTTTTTAAGGAGCTAAGGGAATTCAGCCAGTCCAGCATTCGATGGGTTGCCTCTCCATGGTCATCCACTTCTGCGTTCTCAGTGAGACGTTCGCCATTTTCAGAGGTAAATTTAATGATTGCAGCGCCACATATTTTGTCTACAATACCGCTAGCCAGTCTTCGTTCTTGACCGAGGGTTGTAATTTCTCCATTCGTCTCTATAAGCTGGAATTTCAGTGTCGAGCTTCCGCAGTTGATGGCAAGAATATTATCTCCCATTGTTATTTCTAATAAGCAAACCCCGTGCCTATTATAAAAGTTATTTCATTTATAAGTATTCCCACTGTTTAATTATCTAGGAAAGATTCAAACCATGTCAATAAAAGTATTCCTAACTACTTAGGCTTTTGCATTCCATTGTATTTTCTCATATTTTGATTTTGTCAGGTTTCTGTCCAATTCTCTGACACCTTACAGTTCCTTATGTATTAATACTCAATAGTTACAAGCTGTTTTTTACTGGCACAAGGATTGATAATAGCATAGGCAGAATTATGAATAGGAGGAACTATACATGAATTGGGCTCACGTTCATTTGATAATAAACCATATACCGGTAATTGGTATAGGTCTTTTAATTTTGCTTTTTATCGTGGCTATGGTGCGAAAGAATAAAGGGCTTATAACCGTAGCTCTAGCTTTTATTATTCTAATATCATTAGCGACTATTCCGGTTTATTTAACAGGAGAACCAGCTGAAGAAGTAGTTGAAGATATGCCGGGTATCTCTGAAGAGTTAATAGAAGAGCATGAAGAGCAAGCAGAAATCGCTTTTATTCTTGTTGAGGTTGCTGGTGGTCTTGCTCTCATAACCTTAATTGCCCGTCGGTATTCCGATAACTTAGGGCAGAGGCTGGTTATATTAACCCTTTTAGTTCTCATAGTAAGTGGGGGTCTAATTGGGTGGACTGCAAACCTGGGTGGGAAGATTCATCATGAGGAAATACGCTCAGGTAAAGATTCTCAAAATCTACCTTCGCAAACGATTGATAAAGAAAAGGAGGATTAGCTTCAACAAGTTAGGGGATTAGTTTCAGAATTATTAGAGAAAGAAGGTAATTATGAAGAAACTAAGTATCTTGATTGTAGTGAGCATTTTAAGTTTTATTGTTTCTGACTCCTTTGCTCAGCGTGGAATGAAGTGGAGAGGAAGCGGAGGCTGGGGCTGGGGAATGGGAAGTCAATACAACAGAATGTACGATCCCAAAACTGTGGGGGACCATAAGCGGAGAGGTGATCAGCGTAGACATGATTACTCCGATGAAAGGAATGTCTCAAGGTGTGCATTTGACATTAAAAACCTACAAGGAAATAATATCAGTCCATCTTGGGCCCTGGTGGTATATCGAAAACCGAGACATTAGGATTGAGCCAAAGGATAAGATTGAGGTCGCGGGCTCAAGAATTACCTATCAAGGAAAACCGGCTATCATCGCGGCAAATGTAAAGAAAGGGGATGAGGTACTCAAGCTTCGAGATGAAAACGGTTTGCCTGTTTGGGCTGGTTGGAGAAAAAGTTGATTGATATAAGGAGGTTAATTATATGCGGATAAAAATCTTACTTTCTCTTTCTATAGTAATAATCCTAGTAATTATTATGGGAGCGGCGTGGGCACAGGATGAATTGCTTAATAAAGCACAAACCCTATTTAAACCAATTCCCGAAACTCTACCTACTCTTAAAGATAATCCCCTAACTCCGGAAAAAATTAAACTGGGTAAGATGCTTTACTTTGACCCTCGACTCTCAGCTTCTAATCTAATAAGCTGTAATACCTGTCACAACTTGGCGACTGGAGGTGTGGATCTGCAGGAAACCTCTATTGGTCATGGATGGCAAAAGGGCCCCAGGAATGCGCCTACAGTTCTAAACTCTGTTTTTAACATCGCCCAATTTTGGGATGGAAGGGCGAAGGACCTGGCTGAGCAGGCTGGCGGCCCGATGCAAGCCTCAGTGGAGATGGACAACACTCCTGAGCGGGTTGTTGCTGTTTTAAAAAGCATGCCTCAATACGTAGAACTTTTTAAGAAATCATTTTCAAATGAAAAAGACCCTGTCACTTTTAATTATACGACTAAAGCAATCGAGGCATTTGAAGCCACTCTACTCACCCCCAACTCCCGCTTTGATCAATTCCTGAAGGGAAATACCAGTGCACTTAACGCTAAGGAAAAAGAGGGGCTAAAACTCTTCATGGATAAGGGATGTACTACCTGCCACAATGGTATTGATATAGGTGGGGGTATGTTTCAGAAATTCGGCCTAGTAAAAAGCCCTGACCCTGCAATCCGACCTCCGGAGGATAAGGGGCGTTTCAAGGTAACGAATTCTGCAGGCGACGAGTTTGTATTCAAGGTTCCTACATTACGAAACATCGAGCTTACCCGTCCCTATTTCCATTCGGGTAAGGTCTGGACTCTACAGGAGACAGTACGCATAATGGCATCTGTACAGCTAGGAATCCCGGTTACTGACGATGAGGTTGATAAGATCACCGCGTTCCTCCGAACCTTAACCGGAGAGCAACCTAAGATTGAGTACCCAATTCTGCCACCTGATACCGATAACACACCACGACCAATTCTGGAAATCCTCGGAAAAGGAAGTGAAAAACATTAAGAGAAAAGCTTTCCCGTTTAATTAAATTGGCCAGCTCTATACAAAAGAGGGGATATTTACAGTGGCACGTAAACGCATTGTAATTGTCGGATCAAACTTTACGGGCTTTACTGCTGCTATGGAGTTAGCCAAGTGCCTTGATGGGCGCCACGATATCATCGCTGCGGCTATTGGAGGTGGTTCTGAGAAATGACTTCCTTTGCCGCCATCGATGCCAAGTGCATACTTGATGCAGGTAGTACGGGAATCATTATGTTGTCTGATCGGATTCTTGCACCACGCAAGCATGAGTGGCTTATCCCTGGTCCTGAGGCACACTGGGCAAAGGTGGCATTTGAAAAGTTCTTTCTTGCAAGCCGGTGGAGAGGACACGTCTAGACTTTTAATGACAGGGCTATGTCAACGAGGATGAGACGCAACGTCTGGATAGCCGATGTTAGTTCAGTAATTTATGGATCCTGAAATTTCAATCCAATAAAAAATAAAACGTTTATTAGTGAATGTCGTACATAAAAGGAGGTTAATGAAAATGGAAGTAAAAAAACTAAGTAATTACTCCTTAGGTGGTGAAACCAATCTTAATTTTGATGAAGCTGTAAGAAAAGTTACTGAAACCCTCAAGGAACAAGGCTTTGGTGTTCTAACAGAGATCGACGCAAAGAAGGTGCTTAAGGAGAAACTCGGACTGGATAGAAAACCATATAAGATTCTTGGCGCTTGTAATCCCCATTTTGCCCATAAGGCGATTGATATGGAACCTGAACTTGGAACACTTCTTCCTTGTAACGTTCTAGTTTATGAAAGAGACGATGGAAAAGTGGTGGTAACAGCGATGGATCCAGAAGCTGCTTTAAAGCTTGTTGGGAACCCAAGTGTAGAAGAAATCGCAAAAGAAGTTAGAAAAAGAATAGAGAAAGCCTTGGAAAGGGTTTAAACAAGAGGGCGTGAATCATAAAGCAACATAGTTCGTGTAACGACTCAAAATTTTTGAAAATGATGAAGACTTGTGAAGCCTAACATTTGGAAGATTAAAGATGGTTCATAGCGAAAGGATAGTAGTAGTGGGAGGAAATGCAGCGGGGCTAAGTGCGGCAAGCTATGTAAAAAGGAAAAGACCCGAGATAGAAGCTTTGATTTTTGAGAAATCTCCTCACGCCTCATATGGCTCTTGCGGACTGNCCTATTATATAGAAGGTCTTGTTAAAGACCCACTGGAACTCATAGCTGTGCCAATTAACGCATTAAGGGGAAAAAGGGGACTCGATGTAAGAGTATTGCACGAAGTTATAGGTATGGATACCGATATCTTCTCTTATATAACTTCTTTATAACTCCTTACAAAGAAGTAACAATGTGGTAAGATTGGTTTGAATGAAAGGGTTTGTTTTTGATGCCTATGGAACCTTGTTTGATATAAACTCTGTTGTAGAAGCCTGTAAGCATATTACACAAGACCCAGAAGGCTTTTCAAAACTCTGGAGGGCAAAACAACTTGAATATACTTTTCTTCGAAGTCTTATGGAAAAATATAAGGACTTCTGGGAGGTTACAGAAGATGCCCTTATCTTCGCCATAAACAGCTTTGGTATTAATGCATCTCAAATTGAGCGAAAAAAGCTTATTGAAACTTACCTGTATCTAAAACCCTTCGTAGAGGTTGAAGATGCTCTAGAACATTTAAAGAACCACGAGCTAGCAGTGCTTTCAAACGGTAGTCCTATGATGTTAAACACTCTCCTTGAAAACAACGGTCTAAAGCATTATTTTAGGCATATTCTTAGTGCCGATGAAGTCAGAACCTATAAACCCTCTCCCAAAGTATATGCTCTTGTTCCAAAGTATCTGGGGATTCCTAAGGAAGAAATTTTCTTTGTATCATCTAATTCTTTCGATGTAGTCGGAGCGAAGGCCTTTGGTTTTAAAGTGTGTTGGATAAACCGCTCTGGTACACAACTCGATGAGCTTGGGATGAAACCTGACGTTATAGCAAAAACACTTGAGGGGATGATAGGTGCTCTAGGGCTTTGATTCCTTGCCAATATCGTTATACCCAATCGAGCTTACATTCTGAGCTTCTACCTTCTTGGCTCATGCAGTGACAAAACATGCCCATCAGGGTCCTCTAAGGAAACAACCTTACCAATTGGTTCTTCTACAATTTGCCCCAAGAGCTTAACTCCGTGCTTCTTAAGCATATCATAGAATTTTTCTATGTTGCTGTCTATATGAAAGGTAACTAGTGGTTCGTTCCCTCTTTGAATTTCCCCTTCTTGAATATGCAGTCCGATCATTAAATTGTTAGCATCAAATGTAGCCCCGTTACTCCATTGTCCTACTAACTTTAAACCTAAGACATCTCTATAAAATGTAAGCGCACGGTCTAAGTTGCTTACATAATACCAGATGTAGCAGACGTAGCTAACTTTACTCTCACCCAACATACAAAATTTCTTTTGATTAGGCATTCAAGAAGGTATATTTTATCTTCACTAGTTGCATAAATCAAATCAGTCCCTACGAGCTTGGCATACTGGTAATCTGCCTCCCCACTGTGATAATCCAACAAAAAGCTTGACAAACAAAATCGATTTTGATATAAAGTAAAATAGAGGGAAGCGCTAAAGAGTGAATTCAAGTAGCTCTAAGAGTCCGTGTTAAGCTTAAAAAATTTGTATTAAGGAGGCGAAAAATGGGACAAGTACTTGGTGGCCGTGAACAGGTGAGGGCTGCAGTCGTGCAGGCATCACCTGTGTTCATGAATAAGAAAGGATGCCTAGAAAAGGCATGCGATTTGATTCACAAGGCAGGAAAGGAAGGGGCGGAAATCGTCGTCTTCCCCGAAACATGGATCCCAACATATCCATACTGGGGTATGGGCTGGGACACTGCAGCTGCAGCCTTCGCTGATGTGCATGCTGATCTACAGGATAATTCCCTAGTGGTCGGTAGCAAAGATACTGATATCCTAGGAAAAGCAGCTCGTGATGCCGGGGCCTATGTCGTCATGGGATGCAATGAACTGGACGACCGCATAGGTAGCAGAACGCTTTTTAATAGTCTTGTATACATAGGCAAGGATGGAAGGGTCATGGGAAGACACCGCAAGCTGATTCCCTCGTATATCGAGCGGATTTGGTGGGGTCGTGGTGATGCCCGTGACCTTAAGGTTTTTGATACCGACATTGGTCGTATCGGCGGTCAAATTTGTTGGGAAAACCACATCGTCAACATCACAGCCTGGTTTATCGCCCAGGGTGTCGATATCCACGTTGCAGTCTGGCCAGGCTTATGGAACTGCGGTGCCGCTCAGGGCGAGTCCTTTATCTACGCCGGTCATGACATCAACAAGTGTGACCTGATCCCGGCTACACGGGAACGGGCGTTTACTGGGCAGTGCTTCGTGCTCTCTGCAAACAACATCCTAAGAATGGACGAAATTCCAGACGATTTTCCCTTTAAGAACAAGATGACCTATGCAGGACCGGGTCAGGGTGAGTTCGTTGGATGGGCATGTGGTGGGAGCCACATCGTTGCACCAACCTCAGAGTATATCGTCCCCCCGACCTTCGATGTGGAGACAATCCTCTACGCCGATCTCAATGCGAAGTATATAAAGGTGGTTAAGTCAGTCTTTGACTCTCTAGGGCACTACACTCGTTGGGACTTGGTCAGCTTAACAAAGCAACCGCAGCCCTATGAGCCTCTCGCAGGAGAGCGCCCCATGGCTATGCCAGAGGAACGTATAGAACAAGTGGCTGATGCAGTAGCTAGGGAGTTTAACTTAGACGTTGAGAAGGTTGACAAGATTGTTCGTCAGGTTACTACTCCTCATCGCCAGCGTGCGGCATAGGGAGAGAAACACGGAATAGTAGCAATATGACTTCACTAAAGCGTTTCCTTTTACTGCTTCCTTGGAAAGCAAAAGGGATGGTTTAAGCTTAAAGAGCAGTACTGTATAGAACACTTAGCTCTAAAACGGCAGAGAAGAAAGGCACAAAACTTAAGAGAAATCACTATCATGAAGGAACCGCTATGGAGGCCGTCGGAAGAGCGAATCAGAAACTCCAATATGACCCGCTTCATCGAGTTTGTTAATCGGAAGTACGGGAAACAGTTTCACACATATGATGAACTGTATCAATGGTCAATTGACAACATTCCCGATTTTTGGGAATGTACGTGGGAGTTTGGAGAAATCAAGGCCTCGCAAGGATACGACATCGTTGTTGATGACCTAAAGAAAATGCCTGGAGCAAGATGGTTTATCGGCGCCAAGCTTAATTTTGCTGAAAATCTCCTCCGTTACAGAGATAATCGTGTAGCCCTGATCTTCAAAGGTGAGGTTCAAGAAGTAATCAAGATGACTTACGCTGAGCTTTACGATAGCGTGGCTCGTTTAGCAAAACCCATGCGAGATATAGGAATAAGCAAGGGAGACCGGGTTGTTGGATTCATGCCCAACATGATAGAAACAGTGATCGCCATGCTTGCTGCAACTAGCATTGGTGCAATCTGGTCTTCGTGTTCCCCTGATTTTGGGATAAAGGGGGTTCTCGATCGCTTTGGACAGATTGAGCCAAAGGTTTTACTTACAGCAGATGGATACTACTTTCGAGGGAAAAAGTTCGATTCCTTGGAGCGGATCGTCGGCATCCTCAAGGAACTGCCTTCAATCAAGAAAGTAGTGGTTATTCCCTACACGGAGAAGAAGCCCAATATAGCTCATGTCCCTAATTCTATCCTCTATGAGGATTTCATATCCAAACAAAGAGGACTTGAGATCGAATTTGAACAAGTACCGTTTGGGCATCCGCTCTATATTATGTATTCCTCCGGAACAACCGGGTTACCTAAGTGCATGGTTCAGAGCGTCGGAGGTGTTTTGGTTCATCATCTGAAAGAATTGAAACTTCACACCGACCTCAAACGGGAGGACACTATTTTTTACTTCACCACCTGTGGCTGGATGATGTGGAACTGGCTGGTTAGCTCCTTAACCTTGGGGGCAAGCGTAGTTCTCTATGATGGATCGCCTTTCTATCCTGACCCCGGGGCGCTCTGGAAACTGGCCCAGGACGAGCAGATAACCATCTTCGGAACTAGTGCCCGTTATATCGCGGCCATTGAAAAGGAGGGAGTGAAACCAGGAAGGGATTATAATCTCAGCAGGCTGAGAACGATTCTTTCTACTGGGTCTCCACTTGCTGTTGAAAGCTTCCATTACGTTTACCGAGAGGTCAAGAAAGATGTGCAGCTTGCCTCTATTTCGGGGGGCACAGACCTTAACGGTTGTTTTGCTCTGGGAAATCCGATCGGCTCAGTTTATGCCGGGGAGTTACAGTGTCGAGGATTGGGTATGAAGGTGCAGGCCTTTGATGCTAATGGAAAATCCGTGATTAATCAGAGAGGAGAACTAGTCTGCACTGCTCCGTTTCCCTCGATGCCAATATATTTTTGGGACGATCCAGACAACAAAAAATACCTGAAGGCTTATTTTGAAAAATATCCAAACGTCTGGACTCATGGCGACTATATTGAAATCACCAATACTGGAGGGGTGGTTATCTATGGCCGCTCTGACGCCACCCTCAACCCTGGCGGTGTAAGAATCGGGACGGCGGAGATCTACCGCCAGGTGGAGACACTACCTGAAATCATTGACAGCATCGTGGTGGGCCAGAATTGGCAGAATGACGTACAGGTTATCCTTTTCGTAAAATTGGCCAAAGGGGTTGAGCTTACTGAGAACTTAAAGAATAAGATTAAAAAGACCATACGAGAAAATACCTCTCCCCGTCATGTCCCAGCAAAAATAATTGCGGTGAAGGATATTCCCTATACGATCAACATGAAAAAGGTGGAGCTGGCAGTAAAGAATGTTATCCACGGAGAGCCGGTGTTAAACAAAGATGCTTTGGCCAATCCGGAGTCTCTGGATCTTTATAAGGATCTTCCTGAACTTCAAACCTAAGAAGATGTTTCCTGGTAAGTTCACATTGGATAGGTAACCCCAAGCTTCTATTTAAATAGGAACTGAGGAACATTAGCATAATCTTGATGGACACCAACGAATGCTCGGCTTGATTGGAAGAATAAAAAGGAGGGCGTTATGGAAAGCTGGATCCATGCCATGACCCAAGTCAACGGAATTATGATGCACTATGTAATCCAGGGCACCGGGCCACTGCTGATGTTGCTACACGGCTGGCCTCAAACCTGGTATGAGTGGAGAGAACTCATTCCGGCTCTGGCAGAGTGCTACACGGTAGTCGCACCAGACCTGCGTGGTTACGGTTTGACCGATAAACCGCTTGGAGGCTACGACAAGCGCACTATGGCCGCTGACATTCGTGCACTTGTCTACGTCCTTGGTCACAAGCGAGTGATCCTAGTCGGTCATGACCGTGGTGCCAGAGTTGCACACCGCTATGGGTTGGACTATCCAAATGAGGTTGAAAAAATCGCCTTCTTAGACATCATCCCCACTCGAGAGATTATCGCGCGAATGGACACCACAATGGCACGCGGTTATTGGCACTGGTTATTTCACTTCCAACCAGATCTTCCTGAGTTGCTAATCTGCCCCAACGTAGAAGCATACTTGCGCTACTTTTTCGAACGATGGACCTACAACCGTGCTGCATTTGACTCGGAGACGATTGCTGAGTACGTGCGGTCTTACTCAGCACCAGGTGCTCTGAGGGGTGGCTTTAGCGACTACCGTGCTACTTTTCCGGACGACATGGATGCCGACAATGCAAGCGCAATGGCTGGCCAGAAGCTCACTATGCCGGTTGTTATGCTTTGGGGGGCTAATGGCCTGATAGGCCATCTAGCGAACGTCCTTGAGATCTGGCATGAATACGCTATGAATGTCCGTGGTGAGCTTATTCCTAACTGTGGCCACTTCCTCCCTGAGGAGCAGCCGACATTAGTACTCAAACGCCTGCGCGAGTTTCTCGATGAAGGGAGGATGTGAAACTGTACTGGTACCTATCATGGCTTCGAGGCACAAGAATCATGTGTTTGTGATGACGTTCTCGACAGTTCATAGCCACTCAAACGGAGTTTTGGCTGGTACTTTTATGTCTTTGTTCCTAGCGATTTTTTGTTTTTATGTTATAAACATGATTGTGCGAATTAATTGGTTATCATGCTTCTAGAATCCAACTACTTGCCCATCCTTTCTGGGATCAGAAGCACCGCAATAGCCATCAGCTAATTTGTAGATTAGCTGTGCTCCGCCAAACCACCATTCTTCTACACTTTTTATTTTATGTCCTCGCTTACTTAAATCTTCCAGAACCTCTGACTTAAAACTGGATTCAAAAGCTACTTCCATATTCTTGAAGACATGCCAACGAGGAGCATCAAGAGCTGCTTGTGGGTTTTGATTATAATCAAACATACGGATCATTATTTGTGCGTGACCTTGAGGCTGCATTGCTCCTCCCATTACCCCAAAGCTCATTAACGGTTGGCCGTCTTTGGTCACAAACGCTGGAATAATTGTATGGAAAGGCCGCTTTCCTCCTTCAACCTGATTAGGATGCCCTCTCTCCAGACTAAAACAAGCTCCTCGGTTTTGTAGACTAATTCCGGTATCTGGTACTACAATACCTGATCCAAAACCCAAGAAATTAGATTGGATAAAAGAAACCATCATGCCATTCTCATCCGCTGTGGTTAGATAAACAGTATCCCCATGCTCTGGGATGCCGTAGCCCGGATCCCGAGTCTTTTCTAAGTCAATCAGCTTCGCTCGTTGGGATAAATAGTCCGGGCTTAGTAAGTCTTTATAGTCTATCTCCATGTTAAATGGATCCGATACATACCGATATGTATCAGCAAACGCTAATTTCATAGCCTCAATTTGTAGGTGTAAGCTATCTGCAGAGTCTACTGGATAGTCTTGAATATTCCAGTTTTCAAGGATGCCCAACATAAGTAATGCTGCTATACCTTGCCCATTGGGTGGTATTTCATGTAAGGTTAATCCATGATAGTTGATTGACATAATCTCCACCCATTCCGGGTGATGGCTAGCTAAATCCTCTTTTGTAATCGAACCACCGGTGGCTTTGGCATGAGCAACTATTTTTTCTGCCAAATTTCCATGATAAAAAGCTTCACCCTTTGTTTCTGCAATCCGTTCTAAGGTCTTTGCCTGGGCTTTAAATTCAAATTTTTCTCCTACCTTGGGTGGTCTGCCATTTGGTAAAAATGCAGCAGCAAATTCAGGAAAATCTTTATACGTTTTAGGGGCGGAACTCCACATTTCAGCGGTTATTGGGGGAACTAAAAAGCCGTTATAGGCATATTCTATTGCTGGTTCAAATAGGTCCTCAAATGGCAAATATCCAAACCGGTTAGATAGTTCTACCCAAGATGATACGGCACCAGGAATAGTTACTGAATCCCATCCCAATAGAGGTATAGATTTATATTGAGAAAAGTGTTCAAAATTCCAAGCAGCAGGAGACCGACCTGAAGCATTGAGACCATGTAATTCTTTCCCATCCCAAACAATAGCGAAAGCATCGCCACCTATTCCGTTCATAGTGGGTTCTACTACCGTTAAAGCTATGGCGGTAGCAACACCAGCATCCACAGCATTACCACCTTTTTGTAGCATTTTTAAACCGGCTTGAGCTGCTAATGGTTGGGATGTAGCAACAATATTACGGGCCATAAGGGGCATACGTTTAGAGGTATAAGGGAATTCCCAATTAAACTGTATCATTCTAGTTACCTCCTATATAGTCAGTCTAACACCAGTCAAAATTTCGTCTAACTAACAGTTAATAACCGAATATAGTTCGTTTATCCCTCCAAAGTAGGAGATAATCCGAACCTGTTTCATTTATCCCCGACTCTAAACACCTTCCGCACCTATGGACACGGTTACTTCCCGGTAACATTATCCCATTTTATGAATAAACCTTTCCTATTGCCATTATCTTACCAAGAATAAGCTCTTGTCAACACAAACTTTCTCTACAAGGAATTGAGAAGGATTATCCTAACTTAGGGTTATCATTCCTGAAAAGGAACCTCAATGCAAAAAACTGAGCAAAGAACAAAGATGGATGAATCGTCTCAAAGCAGGGGTACTGGTGATCGTGGAGCATACCATTTCTGGGATCAAAAGTCTCAAAGCTGTTTCCTGAGGTTTATCGCACTCGAAGACAATACTTAGATGATCAGTTGATGTTGATTGCCTGTGGAATCTGGAACTATCATCTGAAACTGGTAGCATAGCTAAAAACCGATTGGAGAAAAGTTGCATACCTACCACTTATTTCGCAATAACTCTGATATCAAAGGGTGGAACATGACTTTATTTTAACTATCTTCTCACCGATTTGGACAAATGACTTACAAATTCTTCAGGTGTCATAAATTTACAAAGATAATGCTTAGATGATTTCTTAGGGAGGCCTTGACGATGAAACTAGGTGGAAAATTGGCATCATAATTACGATAGGCTAAGCAAGTAGCTATTGGTCTTTCAACGACGGATACAGAGGCATTTGCTAAATAGGTGTTGACCCTTTTGTTTATGCCTTCGGCTTTATAAATATTCTATATATTCTTTCCAGTTTGATAGCTGATACCTAATTTACAGGTGTCTTTGAGTGTAGAATACTGCCCACTCTTTAACAGCCTTAATAGCTTTATCCTGTCACTTATTCCTCCTATGTTTTCTCTCCTTTCTATAACTAACAATTCCTTTATACTTCCCTTTTATTAACTCTTTATAATTTACTATTCTCATGCCTTGAATTTTAAAGGATAAAATTTAACCTGGTTAGATGTAATATATGATAAAATTTTAAAAGACGATTCTTTGTCGGAAGATATTATGAGAACTTAAGGAAAAAACATTCTCAAGTTCGAAAGTACTCGGAGATCTTTATTCATTGAAAGAACTCAGAAGTAGGCTCATATTTTCTGCAATACTAATTGGTCTTATCATTGCATTCGGTACTTTCGGTTATATGATCATAGAAGGTTGGAATCTTCTCGATTCTCTTTACATGACCATAATAACCATTACTACTGTAGGATACAGAGAGGTTCATGTCCTTTCTCCTTATGGAATAGTTTTTACAATTATTCTCTTGATAGGCGGAGTTGGTATAATTCTTTATGTGCTGGCATCAGGGGCGAGGGTTATTTTAGAAGGTGAATTGCAAGAGGTACTTGGGAGGAGAAGATTGGAAAAGAAAATTAACGAATTAAAGGATCATTATATAATCTGCGGTTATGGAAGGATGGGTTCTATAGTATGTAAAGAACTAAAAGACAAAGGTATTAGCTTTGTGGTTATCGAAAAGAATCCGGTTCCATTAGACGATAAGGATATTCTTATTCTCTATGGAGATGCTACCAGTGACGAAACCTTGAAAAGGGCAGGGGTAGAAAGGGCAAAGGGATTGGTATCAGTACTGCCTACTGATGCTGAGAACCTATTTGTCGTCCTCAGCGCCCGTGAGCTAAACCCAGATCTTTTTATTGTTGCAAGGGCAAGCGATGAGGGTGCGGAACAGAAAATGTTAAGGGCTGGTGCTAATAGGGTTGTATCACCATATCATATAGGTGGGCTCAAAATAGCCCATATAATATTGAAACCCGCTGTCATGGATTTCATAGAATTTGCAACAAAAAGCGGAAATATCGAACTCCAAATGGAGGAGGTAACAATCAAAGAAGGTTCCAAGCTCGGTGGACTCGCACTAGATGAATGTGGTATTGGAAGGGAATTAGGAATTATCGTTGTTGCAATTAAGAAACCTACTGGCCGTATGGAATTTAGTCCAACATCAAGAAGTATCATTCAAGTAGGTGATACATTGATAGCGCTTGGTGAAATATCAAAACTAAAGGTGCTAGAAGGCATGGCAAGTGCGTCATAGAGTTAAAGAAAGGTTTGGGAAGGAAATCGATAGAAGAAGCGATACCCTTTACCTTCTTGCTCCCACAGATTCCATAACTTCCTACCTGGGCAGATTAAACGTTTAATCATCGAGCTATTTTAACTCGAGATCTCTCGATTCTATCGCCTCACTCATTTATCTCGGTAAGCACCGACACATCGTCTACGACTAGTCCGACTTCAGGACAGTAGATCTTTTCACTCTTCGCACCTGGCTCCAGAGGAGTTGTCTCTACTATCTTCACACACTCATCAAATGTGCCTGCTTCAGTGGTCACCTCAAGCCCCATCTCCACATGCTCTGCGCGATCCAGAGCAATGCCATCTGCTAGTTCCTGGAAGTATCTCGATCCTAAGAGAAAGGTTCCAGGCATGATAATACCAGGCTCCGCTAGACCATCGTCATCAGGCCCGCCTGCACGCCAGGCACCCTCGTGGCTCGGCTCTTCACCGTCACAAAGAAAATTATCCCCAACCTGAACAAGGCCATCCTCGCAGATAAAGACATCTTCTCCAAAATAGATTACGCTGTTATCCCGATTACATATTGCAAAGAAATTCCTTGAGACCTCAACCAATTCGCCATCATGGGTTTCTCTTTCTTCCACAATTCTGGTTTTTATACCCTCTATCGTTTTTGTCTTATTGAGAACAGTTATGGTAAGATGCATGTCTACTCCACCCTCCTCTCCTTCCAAAATAAGCTGATAACCTGGTTCCAAGATGAAAAAGGGATTGCTTCCGGTGGACGAAAAACCGTTGCAATCCTCTAGCATAAAGGAATCTGTAAACCCCGGCTGATGTGCGGATAAAATATCAGGCATTGCTAAAATAGTTATCAAAGTGACAACAACCGCAAGTACATGTCTCATTCTCTTAATGTTCTTCATCTTTTTGTACTCCTTATCGCATTGGATTTTAAAAAAGACTTAGTGCAATTTTTATGCCATAAATTATTTCAATGTCTTCAAGGTGTCTTAGACACATTAACGAAAAATGACTGACTGCTTTTCAGACATCTGACAATTATTAAATCATGTTACGCATATTTTACACTTTGTCATGCCCGAATGCTCCCCGCTTAATACATGCGGGGACAAGTTTAATCGGGCATCCATGAAGGGCTTAGACATTGGATTCCCGCTAAATACATGCGGGAATGACAGCTTTATGCTTACCTTGAGTGTATCCGTGCGTGACATTAGTTATTAATCTCTATTAAATCATCACGCGTTAGTTAAATCAAAACATTATTACAGTGGCACGAAGTTTGATTATTTAAGATTACAAGAAATTTTTTTTTAACAAGACAATTCGTTTTGGCTTGCCCTGCTTGATCTCGTTTACACTATTTCATTCCCCTGGAATATGTGCCTCCTCAGCCTCTTTTAGACACGCTTGAATTTTAAGGTTCGGTTGCAACCTAATAAATGCCATGTCACAGTCTTTCACAAGATCTCTAGTATAGTTATATACCTCTTCTGCAACGGCTTTTGAATCCTCGGAATTCTTCCATTTGAGGTATCTTTCTTTCACCTGAGACCAGTCATGGCAAAGCCAATCTCTTGGGGCTATTCGTGAAGTGAATTCCGTAAGTATCTCTTCCTCTTTATCTACTTCAACACCGTCAAGGTAAACATACATCTTTGCGCATTTTAGTATGGAATCAAGGCATTTTCTTTTAACCTCTTTCCAGTTCCCTTCCTTCATATCATCCTCTCCCTCGTATATGTTTCTTATAGAATCAAAGAGGTTAATTGCCATTAGGTCGAGCAAGCTACCTACGCATTCTCCCCTAGATTCTGCCTCCATCTTAAACTCCTCAGCTATTCCTGGCTCTGCATAGATTTCAGGGTCATTAGGATCAACTTTTACAAATTTTGCGAGAATCCGTCTAAATACATCAAGGCCCACTCTATCAATAAACTCAAAGAACTCCTCTCCATCCTTTTTGTTCCCTTTCCAGAAATCAGCGACTGCCTTTACAAAAAGATGTGCGTTCTTTGCAGGGACTTTTCCTATTAGCTGTCCATATCTTTCCATCTGCTTAAATGGATTTCCGCCAATCATTACTACATAGTGAGGTGCAAGCTTATTCCCAACCTTTGAAGATGCCCCATAAAACCCTATATCACCAATATGATGCTGCCCGCAGTTGTTAGGGCAACCTGAGATGTTTACACGAAGCCCTGAAAGGTCTTCAACCCTTTCGCCAATAAATTCGGCAAGGTTGTATGGGTGTGTAACAGCGAGTTTGCATGAGAATGCGCCAGGGCAAGATACAATCTCACGCACTGCTTCATTCATCCCGCCAACGAACCCGTGGTTTTTCAGTTCCGCATAAAAATCATACAGGAATTGCTCACCAACCCACGGGACAAGAACCTTCTGATGAGGTGTAATCCTCACGTAGCCCGCACCGTAAAGCTCGCATAGGTCTCCAACGAATCTGAATTCATCCGGTTTCACGTTACCTATAGGCGGCTTTACATAAACTCCATAGTATCCATCTTGCTTTTGCTTAAAGGTGTATTTTTGGAGAAAGAGTTTATAAACCTCGTCGTTTAGATTCGGTTTATGAATCAGGTTTTTTAGGCGTTTTGCGTTTTCTAAGCCACCTTCTCTTCCATTTAGTGCTGGAGCGGGTTGTGGGAAATTCTCAACATATCTTTCAAGGTCTTCACTTACTGGTTTTAATCTTTTGAGTCGTGAAAATTCCCTCATAACAAGCTCTTTAAATTTATCAAACCCGATTCTTGCTATAAGGAACTTAATTCTAGCCTTGTTTCTGTTTTTTCTCTCTCCTGTGCCGTATTCATGGAAGATTCTAATAATTGCTTCAGCAAGTGGATAAAATTCATCAACAGGGACGAAGTCAGCTATTTCTTTTGCATAAAATGGAATAGCGCCGAGGCCTCCTCCTACATAAACCTTAAATCCGTATATGTCTCTTCCGTTTTGCCTTTTTTGTGCAACACAACCTATGTCGTGAATCTTTACCATTGCATGGTCGTTTTCGCATTCCGAGAACGCAATTTTGAATTTCCTTGGAAGCGTTGAGGTTAACGGATGCCTTAAGAAATACCTAGTAGCATATAAGGCGTAGGGTAGGGTATCAAAAACCTCATCAGGGCAGATTCCTGAAAGGAAAGACGAAGTAATATTTCTTACAGTATTTCCACATGCCTCACGGGTCGTTATTCCCACCCTTGAGAGCATTCTTAAAACTTCGGAAACGTTCTCTAGCTTTACAAAGTGAAGTTGAATATCCTGCCTAGTTGTAAGGTGTCCATGCCCTGAGCCAGCAAATTTTTCAGTAGCATCTGCTATTGTACGGAGTTGTTCTGAGGTGATAAATCCACTTGGGATTTTTATCCTCTGCATGTATGTCCCTTCGTCGTGGTGCCTGACCCCATAAGTTCCAAAAAGGAGTCTATGTGACCTGAACCTTTCGGGGTGGATTTCACCTTCTAAAAGTTTTTTAATAACCTTTTCGAATTCGTCTATTTCCTTTTCTACATCAGTACCTTTATCTACATCAACTTGTTCCCATATTTTTACTTCACTTTCACTCATAGTTAACCTCCAATCTGCAAATATATTCGCAAAGTTTGTGCCAATTACTCATCCTTTTTGGCTGTATTTTATTTTAGTACAATTTATACAATGAATCAAATATGATAAAGGGATATTTGATCTTTTGTTAGAAATAATCGCCATTGTTATTAATTTATCTATCACTATTGCTCTGTTATAAAGATAACCAACCTGTTGCAAATGCAATCAAATAATTCCATTTTTGATCGTTTGTTAAAACTTAAGCGAATCGTTGGAAACAAGGAAGAAGGCGAGGCAGGGTTTTCTACCCCAGCCTTCTAATGCGGGACTGGAAAGTCCCGCCTAGCGAAAAGAAAAGAGCGGCTTGCGAAAGGAGGTGTTTTCCAACACCTTAAAGCCGGGCTTTCCAGTCTGTGGTACACACAAGAATATCCCACTTATTGCTGAGTAATAATTTTGCGCCCAAAAATACTACTTGATTTTCACCGCTAATCTGATAAAAGTAATAGAACTGAGGGATAGCTTATAGGGGTAGTTTGTTGTCAGCCCCCAAAATCGTCTATTGCCTCATACATCAACAACACTTCCTGCCAAAGAGGAGTCTTCTAGTAATTTTTAAAGCTTCCAAGGATAGTTTAGAAGAGTGTTTTTTACACCTTGTGCTTTTAGCGGGAGACCATCATGCCCGCCCTAATATTGTAGAAAGTCAAAATGGGTTATCTCTATAAAAGTAAACTAAAAGGAGAATAGAAATATGGAAAAGGGATTATTTCTTAACATCGCCCTAATGCTCCTGTCATCCATGGTAAGTATAAAGGAAGCGAATGCACAGGTTTTTTCGTTCAGCATTCCGTTAAAGGAGTCTGCCTTAACAAGTGCGAGTGGCATTGTGCTTGATGGGAATGGAAATATTTACGTTAGCCTTAGCACCGCCCATCAGGTTCTCAAATTAGGCCCTGCTGGAGATGAGATCTTGCGTATCGGCACATTTGGAGCGGCGGATGGGGAATTTAATCTTCCACAAGGAGTAGCAGTGGACAGTGAAGGGAACATCTACGTCGCAGACGTGCTTAACCATCGCATCCAGAAGTTTGATTCAAACGGGAATTTTTTACTTAAGTTAGGCAGCAATGGCGATGGCGATGGTCAGTTTAGTCTTCCATTCGGCGTAGCAGTGGATAGTGGAGGGAGCATCTATGTCGCAGACACAGGCAATGATCGAATACAGAAGTTTGATTCGAGTGGGAAATTCCTACTCAAGTTTGGGACTAACGCCTCTAAAAAAGGTGAGTTTGATACCCCTTCAGGCATAGCACTGGATAGCGATGGAAACATCTACGTTGTAGACACAAGGAATAATCGCATCCAGAAGTTTAATCCAGCTGGGAATTTCAAATCTCAGATTGGCTCAAGTAGCAGGTTTAATTTTCCATCAGGCGTGGCTCTTGATAAAGAAGGGAACATTTACGTTGCCGACACACTCAATAACCTCATCCAGAAGTTTAACCCAGGTGGGATTTTCAAATTTAAGTTCGGCACCGGAGGCACCGGTGACGGTCAGTTTAAAGAACCGCTAGGCGTAGCAGTGGACAGCACTGGGAACATATATGTTGCAGACACAAAGAATAACCGCATACAGAAGTTTAATCCAAGTGGGAATCTCATAGCTAAGTTCGGCACCTTTGGCACTGGCGATGGAGAGTTTAATTCCCCCTTAGGCGTAGCAGTAGACAGCGGAGGGAGCGTTTACGTTTCGGACTCTGGCAACAGTCGCATAGAGAGGTTTGATTCAAGTGGTAATTTCCTATTTAAGTTCGGAACATTTGGAACAGACGATGGTCAGTTTAAGGCTCCAACAGGTGTAGCTGTGGATAGCGGAGGGAGCATCTACATTGCAGATACGTTCAATCATCGCATAGAGAAGTTTGACTCAAGCGGTGATCTCGTTCTTAAATTTGGTACTGAGGGCACGGGTGATGGGGAGCTTAAGGAACCACAAGGCGTTGCAGTGGATAGCAACGGCAGCATCTATGTATCAGACACAAAGAATAACCGTATCCAGAAGTTTGATACGGGCGGTAATTTCCTAATTAAATTGGGCACTGATGGTACGGGCGACGGTCAATTTGACGAACCATCCGGCATAGCAGTGGATAGTGATGGCAACATCTACGTCGCAGACACCTTTAATAACCGCATCCAGAAGTTTGATTCAAGTGGGAATTTCCTTCTTAGCTTCGGTACTGAAGGTACAGAAGCTAACCAGTTTAATGAACCAAGAGGCGTGACGGTGGATAGCACCGGGAACATCTATGTGGCAGACACGAGGAACAATCGCATCAAGAAGTTCGATTCAATCGGTAATTTCATCTTTATGTTTGGATTAACCGGCTCTGGAAACGGCAGGTTTCGTCTTCCATCAAGCGTAGCAGTAGGTAGCAATGGTAACATCTACGTATCAGATGTATTCAATCATCGCATCCAGGTTTTTCTTCCAGACACAGACGGTGACGGAGTGCTTGATCCAAATGACAACTGCCCTATGAATCACAACCCAGATCAGTCTGATGCTGATAACGATGGTATAGGAGACGCATGTGAACCTAAGATCACCTGCCAGGAACTTACCGCTACCATAGTTGGTACAACTGAGAATGACACCATTAGCGGTACATCAGAGCTGGATGTTATCCACGGCTTAGATGGGGATGATACTATAAAGGGCATTGAAGGTGATGACGTAATCTGCGGTGGTGATGGCAACGACAAGCTTTTTGGAGATATCGGCAACGATAAGCTTGATGGTGGAAATGGTATGGATGAATGCGCTGGAGGCCCCGGTGAGGATACCACCATAGACTGCGAGAAAGATAAGCCTTAGTAAACCAAAACCGATGGGTGGGTTTCGTTGTGGGCCTTCCCCGATTAAATCGGGAGTGCCTTCTTTCCATATGAGAAACTACACAAGATTCTTGCTTTTATTCGGTTCTCTAGTTACACTAACGCTCTGAAATTCCTTCTTAAAACAAAAATCAAAAATCTGGAGAGAAATCATGTCAAAAGGCAAAAGGCAAGCTAAACGCGCACCCAAAAATAAAGTCAATGAAGAACAAGCGATCGAGAGTGCTTTAAATGTAGGGGTTAAAGAAGCTGCTGATATGGAAAGCCTTGCCTATGCAGTGCGTGGAGCAGACATTGAGGAGCCTATACCTCTTGGGGTTGTTCCTGATCTGGAAGTTCTTCCTAAGATGATGCGTGCATGGGTGATTCGTAAAGAGCGTCATGGAGAGCCTATGAAGTCATTTCAAGAGGAGGTTATGCCTGTTCCTGATATTGGGCCCAACGAAGTGCTTGTTTTGGTTATGGCAGCAGGTGTGAATTACAATGGGATCTGGGCAGGCCGTGGAGAGCCAATTTCTGTTCTCGATGTTCATAAAGAGAGTTATCACATTGCTGGAAGCGATGCTTCAGGAATAGTCTGGAAGGTTGGTTCAAATGTAAAGAGCTGGAAGCCTGGAGACGAAGTCATTCTTCACTGCAATATTGAAAGCGAAACACACACTACCCGTACTGAAACGCCATATGATTTTATTAGCTATGACCCAATGGCTAGCCGTGGCCAGAGGATTTGGGGTTACGAAACGCCAGATGGTTCCTTCGCACAATTTACAAAGGTTCAGGCGCAGCAAGTGCTTCCAAAACCTGAGCATCTTACTTGGGAAGAGGCTGCCTCCTATGGACTTTGTTATTTTACTGCTTATAGGATGTTAATTACTCAAGCTCAGCTTCAACCAAGTGAAGTCGTACTTGTATGGGGAGCTGCTGGTGGACTAGGGGTATTTGCGCTACAGCTTTGTAAGATGGTAGGTGCTGATGTTATAGCTGTTGTGTCTTCAGATGAAAAAGCTGAACTCTGTATGGAACTAGGAGCAAAGGGTGTGATCAATAGAAAACATTTTCCTCACCTGATGTTCAGACACGGGGAGACAGAAGAGGAGAAAGCAAAGCGATTTGAGGATATGAAACGATTCGGCCAGTCAATTTGGAAGATACTAGGAGAGAGGAGAAATCCTAACGTTGTATTTGAGCATGTAGGTGAGGCTACATTTCCAACGAGTGTATTTACATGTAGCCGATTTGGTCGAATTGTTATTTGTGCAGGAACATCGGGATATGACTGTGTTTTTGATGTAAGACACCTATGGATGCACCAAAAACGGATAATAGGATCACACTTTGCTAATGCACTTGAATGCCTTCGTGCAAATGAGCTAATAAGAAAGGGAATAATAAAGCCTGTGCTATCTCATACATATTCTTATGATGAGATTCCGAAGGTGCATCAGATCATGTATGAAAATAAGCACTCTGGCAAAATGGCAGTTCTTGTGCAGGCAAGTCAGCTCGGGTTGAAGAATACGGAGGAAGCAAGGAGAGCGGCTAAATCCCTTCAGGCCCGCGCCTAGATCACTTTATTAATTTTATTGTAAAATTCCTTACTCCATAGCTGTATCTGTAATGCTTCGCCATCGGTTGGTTCTAGGGTAAGAACGCTATTTCCTAGATCCCATGAACTGGATTTTTGATCACCGCTATTTTGCGGAAGAGGGGTTCCATATTTCTCTATGAACTTGCTGAATAATGGATTAACTTTTGATGTGGGCATACCAATAAGGTAATAATCAGCTCTAATTAGTGTGTCTTTGTCTTCTTTAGGAAAATAGAAGCTAATGAAAATATCCTGTCCCTCTAGTTTATCCATAAAGCCCGTGCCCATTACCTCTCCAGATTCTTCTGAAGTCACAAACTCCTTATCTTTGAATGCCTCTCTTAGTTCACCCATTGTGATACCCCATTTAACCTTATTAAAGATTTTAAAAATCTCATTGTAGATTCTTTCTACTTCTGATTTCTCCGTTTTACCTTTCCTATCCAGCCAAAATATAAGCGCAATAGCTATAACAAAAGCAAGAATTATTAAAATGCTTTCCATATGTTTGTTTATCCTTTTTGTTATTTTAACTTAAAAGGAACTGTAACTTAAACTTTAATTCTTGATCCATAGATTGACGTCGCTTAGTTAAAATATAGGCTGTAAAATCAATAAAACGAGTTGACCATAAATTTTGTTATCATACGACAAGGGTTTACCATTTAATCTCTCTTTAATTTGCTCGAAAAGCAACGATTCTATGTATCCACTTGATTTAACTCCACTTGCAAATTTACCGGAGTCTAAGTAAAGATTGATTTTATAGCTGATGTTAACCTTAGTTTGCGATTTTGAGAGCTTAATTACTTCTATTGTCATGTTTTCTTGAGAAAAAACCGGTCTATCAAAATCAAATATGTTTTTGTCATAGGCGACCACTTTGTCAACGTAATCATCTATATCCGATTGTTTAGCCTCCTCTTTAGAGGGCCAGCGATAGTTTCTAAATAGCCTTCCTGATTTTGTATAAACGTAGGCTTCCTTGAGTCTAATAGTACCATCTTCTTTTTCTAAAAAGGCTGGATTCCACTTCATCCATTTTAGCCCTTGCAGGGTAGCTGACCAGACTTCGCTGAATGGAGCATTAAATACATTGTTTTGTTTAAGGGTGGGTGTCTCTTTTGGCTTAATAGATCGCGCCTCTTTTTGCGGCAATGACTTAGCACAACCTAGAATAACAATCAGAGGGATTAGATAAAAAATAATTTTCATATAGCTTGTCCTTTATCTTATTATCCTCTTAATGCTCTCTTGTTTCAACCCATATTTCTGAATTTGTATTTAGCGCTCGATGAGTTGGCTGTCATTATATTGTTCTTTTGGGGTAAACTTAACTTTGGCAAAAGTTTAAGGAGATGAGATTGAAGTAGGAGCGCCATTCCTTCAGCAAGCTAGGACAGGCCTGGCGCGACAAGAATCGCGGCTGGAAGCCGCTCCTACCACGTAGTAAAAGTTTAAGGAGATAGATTAATGATAGAAGAGACGTATATAAAACAAAGACCTAAATCAAGGGCTCTATATGAAAAAGCACTCAACATCTTTCCAAGTGGTGTAACACACGACACCAGGTTTATCCTTCCTTTTCCAATTTATGTAAGTGAGGCAAAATGTTCAAGGAAATGGGATGTTGATGGAAACGAATATGTAGACTTTGCAATGGGGCACGGTGCGCTTCTCCTAGGGCATGGGAGAGAGGAGGTGATTAATGCTGTGAGGGAAGCCGTTCTTAAAGGAACGCATTATGGTGGCTCAAGTGAGCTTGAAATAAAATGGGGTGAGATAGTAAAAAGACTTGTTCCATCAGCAGAACGAGTGAAGTTTACAAGCTCTGGCACTGAAGCAACGCTTCTTGCTCTTAGAATCGCACGTGCTTACACAGGAAAAAGCAAGATAATAAAATTCCATGGACACTTTCATGGATGGCAAGATTACCTTGTAGTCGGAGAAAGACCACCTTGGGAATTGCCCCCTGTAGGGATTCCAGAAGAGGTTTTAAGAACTGTAATTGCTCTTCCCTGTGATTTGTCTATTCTTGAAAATGCACTAAAAAAGGACAAAGACATTGCTGGAGTGATAATTGAGCCAACAGGTGGTTCCTGGGCTAAGGTTCCAGCCCCGGATGGGTTTCTTGAAAGGCTAAGAGAACTTACAAAAAAGTACGATGTGCTTCTTATTTTTGATGAAGTCGTGACAGGTTTCAGGTGGTCTCCTGGAGGTGTTCAGGGTCTTTATGGCATAATTCCAGACCTAACAACACTTGCAAAAATACTTGCGGGAGGATTTCCAGGGGGCGCTGTTGCTGGGAGAAAAGATATATTGGAACCACTTGAATTCAGTCTGGATGAAGATAGAAATCAGAAAAAGAAGATTAAGCATCAGGGAACATTTAATGCTAATCCGGTTTCTGCCGCGGCGGGTATTGCATGTTTGGATATAGCTTCAACAGGAAAACCACAAAAAGAGGCTTCGGATAGGGCAGTGGAGATAAGAAAAGCCTTGAACGAAATCATAAAAGCTTATGAAGTTAGAGGCTGTGTTTATGGTGACAGCTCTGTATTTCATATAGCTCTAGGAATAGCACCTAGAAATTTCACTGCTGGGGATATTAGACATCCAATGCTTCCGCCAGAGGTCCTCAAAATGGGAGCGGAGAAAAACCTTGCAAGACTCTTTCAGTTATCAATGCTGATTGAGGGTGTGGATATTTTTCATCTTGGAGGTCTTGTTAGCTCTGCTCATACAGATGAGGATGTCGAAAAAACGGTTAAAGCCTTTGAGATTACAGTTGAGAGACTGAGGAAGGAAGGGGTTTTGAAGTAACAAATTTTAGATAGATGATTCAGGTTTGTGCATAAAATAGGGTGAAAGAACTTTTCTTGACATTTGTATTTGAAATTTAATAAAATCGTAGTTAGAGGACGTAGTTAAGATAGAGTAATCTGTATTATGTTCAAATAACATGAACATGATATAGCAAGGCTATTCCAAGTCCCGGGGATTCAGGAAATGCAATGTCGGAGTTGTGGCTTTGAAAATTCAGAGGAAATGAAATTTTGTGGTGGATGTGGCGCTCCACTCAAGAACCTCTGTGCGAATTGCGGGTTTGAGAATCCATCCCAGTTCAAATTCTGCGGGGAATGTGGCAAGCTTCTTGCAGCTCAATTTTCGTCTTCTAAACCTACCCTGAGAGATGAAGCCGAGCGCCGCCAGTTAACGGTGATGTTTTGCGATTTGGTCGGCTCGACGACTCTCTCTGAGCAACTCGACCCCGAAGAACTGCGTGATGTGGTGCGTATTTATCAAGAGGTCTGTGCAGAGGTGATTGACCGCTTTGAAGGGCATATTGCTCAATATCTTGGCGACGGTCTGCTTGTCTACTTTGGTTATCCCCTTGCCCACGAAGACGATGCACAAAGGGCAGTAAGAGGAGGGCTTGAAATTGTAGGGGCGATTAGTGAATTGTCCCTACCCACTTTGTTGCAAGGATCCCTGCAGGTTCGCATAGGGATTCACACAGGTCCTGTAGTAGTTGGAGAGATAGGGAGAGGAGAAAAGCGTGAACAACTTGCCTTGGGCGATACACTAAACATCGCTTCTCGGTTGCAGAATTTGGCCGAACCCAATACGGTGGTAATTAGCTCCGTCACCTATCACCTAACTGAAGGATTGTTCGAGTGTCGTGATCTCGGTCTGCACACGTTGAAAGGAGTTTTAACTCCATTAGGAGTATCTCGAGTGCTCCAAGAGAGTGGTGTCCGGAGCCGCTTCGAGGTTGCGGTCAGTAAAGGTCTGACTCCGCTGGTAGGAAGGGAGCAGGAGGTGGAGCTTTTGCTGGAGTGCTGGGAGCAGGTTAGGAAAGGGAGAGGACAGGTAGTGTTACTTTGTGGGGAGCCAGGTATCGGCAAATCACGCCTTGTGCAAGTGATGAAAGAGCGGTTGGCGGGAGAGTCACACGCGAGGACAGAGAGCCGCTGTTCGCCATATTACCAGAATAGCTCTCTATATCCCGTGATTGATCATTTGCAGAGGCTGCTGTTTAGGAAGGAAGATTCTCCCGAAGAGAAGCTTAGCAAGCTTGAGGTGACTCTGGAGCAGTATGGCTTTTCCCTCGAGGAGATAGTGCCACTTTTTGCCTCCTTGCTTTCTCTTCCAGTTCCTGATAGCTACCCGCCTCTTAACCTTACACCCCAAAGGCAGAAGCAGAAGACCATGGAAGCCTTGCTAACTTGGCTTCTTAAGGAGGCAGATAGGCAGCCGGTATTGCGTATAGTGGAAGACCTGCACTGGGTTGACCCCTCAACTCTTGAATATCTAAGCCTCCTTGTGGAGCAGGTGCCAACGGCCCGCATCTTTGCTTTGTTCACCTTTCGCCCGGATTTTAGCCCGCCATGGGCCATGCGCTCGCACCTGACACAGATCACGCTATACCGCTTAGCCAGAAAACAAGCGGAGGTGATGATCGAAAAGGTGACGGGAGGTAAGGCTCTTCCGGCTGAAATAGTCCATCAGGTTATAGCCAAGACCGACGGTGTGCCTCTTTTTGTGGAAGAGTTGACCAAGATGGTGCTTGAGTCAGGGCTTTTAAGAGAAAGAGAAGAAAAGTATGAACTTATTAATCCTCTACCTCCGCTTGCAATTCCTACCACACTACAAGACTCACTTATGGCAAGGCTTGACCGGCTGGCGACAATAAAAGGGGTTGCGCAACTAGCAGCTACTCTGGGGAGAGAGTTTACTTATGAGTTAATCAAAGCCGTCTCACCTCTGGACGACACAACTCTACAGAGAGAGTTAAGGAAGTTAGTGGATGTCGAACTTCTCTATCAGAGTGGTCTTCCACCTAAGGCTAAATACTTTTTCAAACATACATTGATTCAAGAGGCGGCCTATCAGTCTTTGCTAAAGAGTAAGAGGCAGCAGTACCATCAGAAGGTTGCACAGGTTTTAGAGAAGCAGTTTCCAGAGGCGGTCGAGACACAGCCTGAGCTTCTAGCACATCACTACACCGAGGCAGGCTTCAAGGAGCAGGCCATTGTCTACTGGCAGAGGGCAGGCCAGAGAGCCATCGAGCGTTCGGCTAATATTGAGGCTATCAGTCAACTCACTGAGGGACTGGAGTTGCTGAAGACTCTGCCAGATACACCCAATCGGACGCAGCAAGAGCTCACACTCCAAATCGCCCTTGGTGCTCCACTTAGGATCACTAAGGGTTTTGCATCTCCCGAGGTGGAAAGAGTCTATGCCCGAGCGCGAGAACTGTCTCAGCAGATAGGCGAAACTCCTCAACTCTTCCCAGTGCTACGGGGATTGGGTGGCTTTTATATAGCGCGGGCGGAGTTTCAAACAGCACATAAGCTGGGAAAACAGTGCCTGCGTTTGGCCCAGAGTGTACAAGACCCCGCGCTGCTCCTGCAAGCTCACTATTTACTAGGGGCAACCTTGTTCTGCCTTGGAGAGATAGCTCAGGCTCGTAAACACGCTGAGCAAGGAATTGCTCTTTACAATCCCAAACAGCATAGCTCTCATGCCTTCCTCTATGGGCAGGACCCCGGAGTGGCTTGTTTATTCTGGACGGCCTGGGCCTTGTGGTATTTAGGCTACCCGGATCAGGCTCTGAAGAAGGGCCACGAAGCTTTTGTCTTGGCCCAAGAACTATCTCATCCTTATAGCTTGGCTGTTGTTCTAGACCTTCTCGCCTTTCTTCATCAGTTTCGTAGAGAGGAACATACAGCCCAAGAGCAAGCAGAGGCATCTATTACACTCTCGACTGAAAGGGGATTTGAGTTTTTCTTGGAGATGGGGACTATTCTACAGGGATGGGCGCTAGCTGGGCAGGGACAAAGAGAAGAGGGAATTGAGCAGATGCGCCAGGGTCTGGCTTCCTGGCAGGCTACAGGAGCAGAGTTGTACCGGTCATATTGGCTCGCCCTACTGGCTGAAGCATATGGAAAAGCGGGGCAGACAGAAGAAGGACTTACTGTTCTAGCCGAGGCGCTGGCAGTTGTGAACAAAAATAGTGAGCGTTTCTATGAAGCGGAGCTTTATCGGCTTAAGGGAGAGTTACTGCTGATGCAGGCTGTAGGGGCGGGTTCGATCCCCGATGAATTCGTCGGGGACGCCCCTACGGAGGCTGAAACCTGTTTTCGTCAAGCAATTGATATTGCCCGCTGCCAGAGCGCAAAATCTCTGGAGCTTCGGGCTGTAATTAGCTTGAGCCACCTTCTACAAAAACAGGGTAAAAAACAAGAAGCCCGAAGGATGCTAGCTGAGATTTACGGTTGGTTCACCGAGGGATTTGACACTCGGGATTTGAAAGAGGCAAAAGCTCTACTTGACGAACTTTCAGATTAGTCGAGAGTCAAGAGTCTACAGTCTAAAGTGAAGAGTGGAGAGTTGAGAGAGAATGAAGATACAAAAGTTCGAAGACATTATTGCTTGGCAGAGATCACGAGAGCTGATCGAAAAAGTGTATAGGTTGACTAATAGAGATAAATTCAACAGAGATTTCAGTTTAAAAGACCAGATCAGGAGAGCCGCAGTTTCAGTGATGAGCAACATTGCGGAAGGTTATGCCCGGCAGACAGATAAAGAATTTGTTCAATTCCTCTATATTGCTAGAGGATCTGCTTTTGAAACTCAAAGCCAGTTATATGTTGCATTGGATTTGGGATATATCTCTAAAGAAGAGTTTGATAAAACTTACGAAACCATCACAGAGATCTCTAGGCTTATAATGGGCTTTATAAAATATTTACAAAATAAATGACTTATATTGACTCTCGACCCTCAACTCTCGTCCCTTGACTCTCGACTCTTGACTCTCGACTCTTGACTATTATTTAATCCCATATCGCTTCATCTTTTTGATTAATCCCCAGCGACTCAACCCCAATGCCTTTGCTGTTTGTCGTTGATTTTCCCGACACCTTTCTAGCGCTTCCTGAATCAGGTGCTTTTCTAATTCCTCCACCGCATCTTTCAACGAGCGCGTCGGCATTAACCCTAAGAGTGTCTTTTTGTTGTTAATATTTCGTATAACTTCTGATAAGTCTTCTTCAGTTATTACTCTTCGCGTAGTCAAAACCACCAGCCGTTTCATCTCGTTCTCTAATTCCCTCACATTCCCCGGCCAGGCGTAGTTCATGAGACATCTCAATGCTCCTGGCGAAAGCTTCTTAGGTTCCTTCTTCATTTCCTGACTGTGTTTGTTCAGAAAATAGTTTGCCAGAAGCGGAATATCCTCTGGGATCTCTCTCAGTGGTGGCATCTCGATGAGGACCACTTTCAAGCGATAGTAAAGGTCCTTACGGAAGTTTCCCTTTTTGATTTCTGCATCTAGGTCTTTATTAGTTGCTGCTAGGATTCGCACATCAGCAGAAATTTCTTTTCTTCCTCCTACGTGCTCGATCACTCTTTCTTGCAGCACCCGAAGTATCTTGGCTTGTGCACCGAGACTCAGGTCTCCAATCTCATCCAGAAACAATGTCCCTCCATTTGCCTCCTCAAACTTTCCAATTCGTCGCTCTACGCCTGTAGCCACTCCTTTCTCAATCCCAAACAGCTCGCTCTCCATGAGGCTTTCTGGTACTGCCGCACAGTTCAGTGCAACAAACGGATTCCTCGCACGTGAACTGTTATAGTGAATTGCCTTTGCCACCAGTTCCTTCCCCGTTCCGCTTTCTCCCGTAATTAAGACGTTGACAGAGCTATCGCTGACCTCTTCAATTAGCCTTACAACACTTTGAATCTGCGGACTCGTACCGAGGATGTTTTGTGTGGAAAATCGTCCCTCAACCTCCTTCCATAACTGGGTGTTCTCCTCTAGGAGTTGCTCCCGATGAAGCTTCAATTCCTCAACCAATTGCGCTGTTTCAATGGCATTTGCCACGTGCGTAGCTAACGCTTGTAAAATCTCCTCGTCGTCTATAGTGAAAGCACCATCCTTTTTATTCAACACCTGAAACGTTCCGATAACCTCCCCTTCGTGGTTCCTGAGCGGCACTATGAGCATACTCCTCGTGCGATATCCTGTACGAGCATCAATCTTCTTATAAAAGCGTGGATCTTCATAGGCGTCTTCTACATTGATTGTCTGAGCGGTCATAGCGGCGGCTCCTGTAATCCCAAGGCGGGCATCAAACCGTATCTGCTCGCCATTGAGAGTCACTATTGACCATAGCTCAAGCTTCTCCCGATCTAAAAGAAATATACTTGATCGATCTGCTTCCATAAGTCTTGTGGCCTCTCGAGCGATCAGACTCAAAAGAGCTGCTAGGTCCCTTTCCGCATTTATCTTCTGGCAGATTTTCAGGATTGTCGGGAGTTTTTCGCCAAGCTGGCTCTGTTGATGAGAAATTGATCGTTTGATAGAGCGCATCGTCCTTCCACCTAAGCATTAAATCATCTGGCAATCTCAGCTTTTGCTAATACCTGAATGGTTGATCGCTGAAAGTCACTTTAAGTTTAGCACTGGAACCAGATAGTTGTCAACGCGATAGACACAGTGACAACGACATGGTCCACTAATTAGAGAAAGCAGCCATTTCCGGGCATTCTGAAATCCCATTGTGGAACAGTTTAATTTGCTGATTTTTTTATAGTTTTTATTGCACTCATCCTTAATTCTTCAGCTCTTTCTCGGGCTTGGCACAATGCTTGCTTTTTTACTCAATAAGTAAAAAGAACAAAGGAGGGATAAAAGATGTTAGGATTAGCGTTTCAAAACCCTGACATGATGTTTTTCACATACTTTGAAGAGTCACGGTGCCCTTTGTGTTTAAAGAGGACAAAATCATTTTTCCTTGTCAACTTGAATTTTTCACTCTGTATCGATTGCTTCCGCGTATTCTTTGTGAAGGGAAACACTGACATAGTCTATCAATGAGAGAGATAAAGATTACAAAGGACAAAAATGAAGGCTTTTGGGTTTGTAGCATTTAACTTATTAGGCAAGAAGAAACTAGATACGGTAAAGACTTGGAGCTTATCAGAGGCTAAAAGGAAAATACAACAAAGAGGATTTTATTTAGCTTCCACCTGCTCTATCGTCACCAATACCCTCCCCTTCATCAGGAAGATGTACTCCCTCTTCCAAAATGACCACGTTCCCTTTTGCCACTCCTTTTATGTCGTAGGTGATTCTCCTGTATCGTTGACGTATCCTGATACTTCTGACACCTCCGGATGCTTTCTGTTCCTATAAAGTCAGGATGCGACTCCAATCATTATACTAACATTCAACACCTTCACATCAAGAAAAATGGATGCTGTCATCCCTGTTTGATGGCTTTCCCCTGAAAGCTTCTCCTATTTTAATACTGGGGCCAGATCATTGTCAACAAAGTTGACGCTATGACAACATCGTTTGCAATCACTGCTAAGCACCGTTCTATCAACCGTTAGGCCCTCCGGTCGTGTTTACTATGTCAACAGAGTGGACACTTACGGAAAAATCAGCCACTTTCGGATATATAGAAATCCTTATAGTGAAATAACTTAAGTAGCTGATTTTCCTATGCTTATCCTACATTCATCCCTTATTCCTCAGATCTTACCCAGGCTTGGCACATCTCTTGCACTTCAATATAAGCAAAAATCTAAAAAAGGAGGTTAGCAAAATGTTATACGATATACCCACATTAAAATCTCAATACAAGAATTATATAGGTGGCAAATGGACGCCACCGATAAAAGGACAATATTTTGAAAACATCTCCCCGGTGGATGGACAAGGGTTTACGAAAGCACCTCGCTCTGGGGCAGAGGATATTGACCTGGCAATTGATGCAGCAGCAGAAGTAGCACCTAAATGGGGTAAAACTTCTGCGACCGAAAGAAGCAATATTTTGCTTAAGATCGCTGATAGGATAGAGCAAAACTTGGAAATGCTCGCCAGAGTTGAAACCTGGGATAACGGCAAAAGTATTCGTGAAAGCTTGGCGGCCGATTTACCTCTGACCATTGACCATTTTCGCTACTTTGCTGGAGCTATCAGAGCAGAGGCTGGAGAAGTATCCAACATAGATGCGAATACGATTTCAATGGAAGTTCACGAGCCCCTTGGTGTAGTGGGACAAATTATCCCTTGGAATTTCCCCCTTCTGATGGCCGCTTGGAAATTGTCTCCCGCCTTGGCTGCGGGTAATTGTGTCGTATTGAAACCTGCGGAACAAACACCAATATCGGTTCTGGTGCTAATGGAACTGATTGAAGACATAGTTCCTGCTGGTGTTGTTAACATCGTCAATGGCTTTGGACCGGAAGCAGGCAAACCACTAGCTTCGTCGTCTAGAATCAAAAAAGTCGCTTTTACGGGAGAGACCACGACTGGTCGGCTTATTATGCAATACGCGTCTGAAAACATTATTCCGGTAACCTTAGAATTGGGCGGTAAGTCACCCAATATTTTCTTCAGTAGTGTATTGGATTCAGATGATGAGTTTTTTGACAAGGCAATTGAAGGCTTTGTTATGTTTGCCTTCTGTCAAGGTCAGGTATGTACCTGTCCATCTCGTGCTTTGATTCAAGAATCAATATACGACAAGTTTATGGAGAGAGCTTTGGACAGAGTGGCGAAAATCAAAATGGGTAATCCGCTCGACAGCGACACTATGATGGGGGCTCAGGCATCAAATGACCAATATGAAAAAATCAAAAACTATCTGGATATTGGCAAGAAAGAGGGAGCCGAAGTCTTAATAGGTGGCGATGTTGCTCACGTTGCTCAATATCCGCAAGGTTTTTATATTCAACCTACGGTTTTCAGGGGCCATAATAAGATGCGTATATTCCAGGAAGAGATTTTTGGACCGGTTTTGAGTGTAACAACGTTTAAAGACGAGGCGGAAGCAATAGAGATCGCCAACGACGTAATCTATGGCTTAGGAGCTGGGGTATGGTCAAGGGATATTCATCAAGCTCACTCGGTTGCAGGAGAAATCCAAGCAGGGCGCGTTTGGGTGAACTGTTATCACCTTTATCCTGCACATGCTTCCTTCGGTGGATATAAAAAATCTGGTATTGGACGTGAGACCCACAAAATGACGCTAGAGCATTATCGGCATACCAAGAACGTGTTAGTCTCTCTTGATAAAAATCCCCTGGGCTTCTTTTAATAATTGCAATTGGGGATTTTATGTATGAGAGAGTAGATTTAACCGAAAGAGCCAAGAAAGTGATTGATCAGCTTCGTGCTGAGCATGGAGAGCTGATGTTCCACCTGAGTGGCGGTTGCTGTGACGGCTCTTCTCCGATGTGCTTTTCGGTAAAGGAATTTAAGGTTGGTAGTAGTGATGTGCTTTTAGGTGAAATTCATGGGTGTAATTTTTATATGTCTAAAGATCAATTTGAATACTGGAAAAACACACACATAACCGTAGACATTACAGAAGGCAGGGGTTCTAGTTTTTCTCTTGAAATTCCGTTGGGGATTCGTTTTGTTGTTAAGTCACGTCTGTTTACGGATGAGGAAATAAGTAATCTTAGACCTGTACAAGCTTGCTAGGTGCTAAAAAGAATCTAACAAGGCGCTCCAGCTGACGCCGCCGCTGAACTTGTTCATTAGATGTCTTGGTGAATGGCAGTGATAGGATTGGAACAATCGGCTGTAGATATTATCTATATTCCATGTTCCTAGGAGAACCACGGGGGTAGTTTATTGAGGTGATTAGAATGCCAAAATTTTTAGCAATTCATCCAGTAGATCTACCAGTACCACAAGAGGCTGTTATTCCGCTCGCTAAGAAGTGTAAAGCAGGAGTCAGTCTGGATGTGCATATTGGGTTAGTAGTTGGCTACAGCTCAATGACAAGGGTGAGATAACCAAAGTCTACTGCGAGTGGGACGGTAAGGATGCTAAATCAGTACGAAAGTCATTGGATGCATCTATTCCTGAGTTACCACCATCTGAGGGTATATTCCGAATGGTTGAGATACGTGGAGAGGATTACAGGTAGCTTCCTCGACCAAAGGCACTAGAGAGTTTCGTCCTGTTTCTCTAGTGCCTTTTTTCAGCAACCCTTAATTACCGCTATAAGCGGATACAAGTAACCTTTTCTTTTTATGGAAGTGAGGACGGTTTTAGAAGGGGAATTTAGGTTTATACATAAGACGGGATAAGGCAGAGAAATAAGTCAGAGTTTGAAATTTTATTAGGAGACAATTTCAGCTTTTATTATAATAAACGGACGTTCTAAGCCTTAAGAGTTTCCACTTTAATCCTTTTTCCCAATCTTGAAAGTATCTCCTTTTCATATCACTTAGGTTCTCTGTTGCTAGAACCGCCCCTATTTTAGCTGCTGTGATAGCGATAAGAATATCTAACATATGGTCTCTTGATTTGACCTTCCCGAATTCGTTAGAGTTTTGAAAGTCTAAGACCTTAAGCTGACTTTCTATATGAGGGGAAGGTTCTCTACTTCATATTGCTGTCTGCTGCCATCTGGGCTAACAGCGTCCGAAATGTATTGCTCACGCTGCTTGCGCATGAAGAGAGCATTTCCTCAACACTAAACGCTGTTTCGATTCAGGCGCTTTCTACTTACATACCAGTAAGGAAAAGATTTTCTCTTGTATTCTTCTTCTGGATTTTAGAAAATAAAAGAGGTAGTACGAGGACCTAGATCAGAGGGTAGATTAGAGCATAGCTTTTTGTAGTTCTTAGCTCTATTGTTATAAACTAAGTTTAGGAGATCAGGTGAATGCGCTGCTCGAGTTGTGGATTTGAAAATCCGGAGGAAATGAATTTTTGTGGCAAGTGTGCCAGCCCGCTCAGTCTCCGCTGCTCGCATTGCGGCTTTGAGAACCCACCCGGATTTGCTTTCTGCGGCAAGTGCGCGACCCCGCTCACGGGGCAGACTCCGACCCCAAAAACCTCCCAGACAGATAAGCAGTTAGATAAGCAAGAAGATAAGGCTGCGACTGAGGCCGAACGCCGTCAGTTAACAGTGATGTTTTGTGATTTGGTAGGCTCGACGGCTCTTTCAGAACGACTTGACCCCGAAGAGCTTCGAGATGTGGTGCGCTCCTACCAAGAGGCCTGTGCAGAAGTGATTGATGGAAATGATGGATATATTGCTCAATATCTTGGAGACGGATTACTTGTTTATTTTGGTTATCCACTAGCTCACGAAGACGATGTCCAGAGGGCGGTGAAAGCAGGGCTAGAAATTGTAGTGGCAATTAGCGAATTGCCCCTGAAAACACAGTTACAACAAACCCTGCAGGTTCGCGTAGGGATTCATTCAGGTCTTGTAGTGGTAGGAGAGATGGGAGGAGGAAAAAAGCGCGAACCCATGGCTATAGTGGGTGAGACTCCGAACATTGCTGCCCGGCTTCAGGGTTTAGCTGAACCCAATACGGTGGTGATTAGCTCTGCCACCTATCGGCTGGTTGAGGGATTGTTCGATTGCCAAGATCTTGGTCTGCACACGTTGAAAGGAGTTTCGGCTCCGGTTCAGATGTATAGAATCCTTGGGGAGAGTGCTGTCCGGAGCCGCTTCGAGGTGGCTGTCAGTAAAGGTCTGACTCCGCTTATAGGAAGGGAACAGGAGGTAGAGCTTTTGCTGAAGAGCTGGGAGCGAGTCAAAGAAGGAGAGGGACAGGTAGTGTTGCTAAGTGGAGAAGCGGGTATTGGCAAATCACGCCTTGTGCAAGTGATGAAAGAGCGGTTGGCGGGAGAGACTCACATAAGGATAGAAAGCCGCTGTTCACCCTATTACCAGAATAGCGCCCTTTATCCTATTATTGATCAACTGCAGAGGCTGTTGTTTAGAAGGCAAGATTCCTACGAAGAGAAGCTTAGCAAGCTAGAGAGGGCTTTGGTAGGGGCACAGCATGCTGTGC
>LDXN01000025.1 GCA_001443445.1 Candidatus Dadabacteria bacterium CSP1-2
ACAATTCGTGTAAGTTTGCATCGTCGTGTAACTATTCGGAATGATAATTGAAGAATCCTACTCCTCGCTATCAAAAAATAAATTATGGATTCTTTTACGGTAACCTATAATTTAAAAAGGAGCCGATGACTCATGGAGCGCGTGGGATTAATTCTCGATGCTGAAAGTATTGCTGAGCTAGTTGAGTTGGCTAAAGAAGCTGAAGATGTAAAGTTTGATTCGGTTTGGGCAACGGAGCTCTATAGAACCTCTTTCCAGCAACTCTCCGCCGTAGCACAGGCAACGCAAACGATTAAACTCGGCACCGCCGTTGCCCTTGCATTTGTAAGGAGTCCATTAATTACAGCGCTTACTGCACTAGATCTTGATGAGATTTCAAGCGGCAGATTAATACTTGGACTTGGAACAGGAGCAAAGCGCACAAACGAGTTGTGGCATGGAGTAACTCACGGAAAGCCCGTATCACGAATCAAAGAATGCATCGAGGTAATCCGCCTTATTATGAATAAGTCCCATTTAGATGGCCCCATTTCTTACGCGGGGGATTACTACAATATCAATACAAGGGGCTACCACCGTCCTTTTAAACCCTTGCGTTCAAATATCCCTATTTATCTAGCTGCGGTCGGAAAATATATGGCTCAGGCTGTGGGAGAGGTTGCAGATGGATACCTTGGGCATGTTGTTTGTTCGCTTAGGTATATCAAGGATGTAGTTAATCCGAACATAAAGAGCGGACTGGAGCGTTCCCGAAGAAGCCGAAAGGATTTTGACCTTGCTTCAATTATTACTTGCGCTGTTTCAAACAATGAGAGTGAGGCAAAGCAGGCAGCCCGTGCTACTATAGCATTTTATGCCACTGTTCGTACATATGAGCCTCCTTTTAAGATGCATGGGTTTGAGAAAGAGGCTCAGAAGATCAGAGAGGCGTTTTTTAAAAGGGATATTAAATCTATGATTGAAAACGTAACCGACGATATGGTTGAAACATTCGCAATAGTAGGAGATGCGGATGAATGCCTAAAGAGAATAAATGAATATAGGGAGTACATAGACTTACCAATCCTTAGCGCACCACATTATTTTCTTGATTTTGATGAGGTCAAAGAGTACCAGAGGGCTATTTTGGAGACATTTGGAAAGTGATGCCATTCTATAAAAAAGTAGAATATTCAAAAGGTTGTCATCGCACTTCGTTAAGCTCGGTGTAAACTCCGCGATGTGATCTCATCTTCTTCTGTCACTGCGAGCGTTGCGGTTCCCTAATTACCCTCCCTCTTGATCGCTACCACAGATCCCAGCGAAGCAGTCCCTTTGAGATTCCTCACCGTTCCTTCGCTTAGACTCAGGACAGGGTTCAGAATGACAATCTGTGCTAGATTGCTTCGTAACTTCATTTCTCACAATGACAAGCGATGGCTTCCGCTGTTTAATGAAAAAGATTATATATTGTTTTATAGCACACTAATCCTCTTTAACCCCAACATAAATAATCACCGTTCCCATTGTAAGCTCTATTGGTTTTTTCACCGTAAATCCTGCTTCTTCCATCAGCTTAATGAAACTTTCCCTTTGAGGAAACATAGGAATGGAGTCTACAAGGTACTTGTATTCATTTCTCTTTCCAAAAAACGATCCGAGAAATGGAAACATGTTTCTAATGTAAGACATATATAGAGGAGCAAAAAGCCTATTTCGAGGTACAGCAAACTCTAGAATTCCTACTCTGCCCCCGGGTTTTAGAACCCTATTCATTTCTTTGAGGGATGTAAGGGGATCAACAGTATTTCTGATTCCAAAGGCTATTGTTATGGCATCATATGTTCCATCTTTAAATGGTAGGCTCTCAGCAACCCCCTCGACTAAATCAATTTTCTTTTTGACTCCGGCTGTTTCGAGCTTTGTATGAGCGAGATCTAGCATTTGCTTACTTGGATCAATGCCTATTGCAAAACACCCATTCCACCTCTTCACAACCTCAATCGCTACCTCTGCTGTTCCTGTAGCTATGTCAAGTACAAGGTTTGAACTTCTTATCTCCTCAGCCAGTCTTCTTCTCCAGGATTTATCCGTTCCAAAGCTGAGTAAGGTATTTAGCAGGTCATAGTGTTCTGCAACTCTATTAAAAATGGATTTTGTTTCAGGCATATTTTTTCAGATAAAGCAGGTTATACACGCATACACTACAGTCAGTTGACTAATAACCTTTTTTTATTTTGAGAAACGATATAAATGTGAGATTGCTTCACTACGTTCGCAATGACACCTGTTCTACCATAGAACCTAAACCCGCAGGGCCTCAATAATCTTCCGAATGTGTGTGGATTTATTGAGTACATAGAAATGGATGCCTGATACACCATGTGAAAGAAGATCCTTCGCTTGGCGTATACATTGACGTATTCCGATTTCACTTGCCTTTTCATCATCGTCTGCGGCGCTCTCTAGTTCTAGCTGTAACTCATGGGGTATGCTAGAGCCGCACATAGAGGTTATACGTTTAATCTGCTTTACAGAAAGAATTGGCATAAGTCCTGGAATGATTGGGACAGTTATACCGGCAGTGCGTGCCCTTTCCACGAAGTTAAAGAAAAATTCATTATCAAAAAAGAGTTGAGTAATTATGATATCGCCTCCTGCTTCAACCTTGCGCTTAAGGTTGGCTATATCTATTTCCATGCTCGGCGCTTCTATATGCTTTTCTGGATAACCGGCAACAGCGATACCAAAGGGTTCTTGACCCTTCTCACTTTCTAAACGGCGGATGTGCTCAACTAATTGATTTGCATGTGCATAACCGTCGGAGGGCGGAATAAAGGTTTTATCACCTTGAGGAGGGTCGCCGCGTAGGGCAACTATATTTCTTATAGAAGAATCAGAAATCCTCCTAAGGATTTCATCTAGCTCGTTACGTGATGCTCCTACACAGGTGAGGTGGCACGCGGTTTCCATTTTATACACGTTTTTTATTAGCGAGGCGATTTCGAGTGTCCTATGCTGAGTTGAACCCATAGCTCCGTATGTCACTGTGATGTAATCTGGACCAAGAGCTACTAGTTCAGGAATAATCTCTAGGAGGGGTCCCATTCCCTTATCTGTTTTTGGCGGAAAGATCTCGAAGGATATTATCGGTTTTCCGCCATCTTTGAAATACTCTGGGAAGCGCATGAGCTTTATTAAATGATCTTAGTAACTTAATACACTTGCCTTTTAATTGTTGACTTTGACTTGGGAGAACGACAAATCAACCATTTTTTTAAATAGGATCAAAAAATTTTGAAAGAATATTCGAGCCATAATTTTCACTTTTTAAGGAGTATTGTCAAATAAGATGAGGTTCTAACAAATGTCTTCCAATTGCAAATTGTGTAAAGGTATCCTAAACTTATAAAAAGTTGTAATAATCCTTTGAAATCATGCGAGAAGGAATCATCTTTGTAGTTTCTGGTCCATCAGGAAGTGGAAAAACGACGCTTACAAGGCGTGTGATTAAAATGGTTGAAAATCTTAGCTTTTCAGTTTCCTTTACGACCAGACAACAAAGACCAGGCGAGGTGGACGGAATAGATTATAGATTTATCTCTGAGAATGAATTCGATGAGATGGTTAAAAGTAATAGGTTTGCTGAATGGGCTCAAGTTCATGACCACCGCTACGGAACTCCAGTTGAGGAGATCGACCGTATAAGGACATCAGGTGTTGATCTCCTTTTAGACATAGATTCACAAGGGGCAAAAAGTATAAGAAAGAGGTGTGATTCGGGCGTTTACATCTTCATTATCCCACCAACATTTGATGTTTTAAAAGATAGGATCATGAGAAGGGAAGGTGAGCGAACGGATGAAGTTGCAAGAAGGATCGAGGATTCAATAAATGAGATGGAGGAAATCCACTCCTATGATTACATTATTATTAATGACTCATTAGATGAAGCGGTAAATAAATTAAAAGCTGTGATAATTGCTGAGAGGTGCAAGAGAGAAAGGGTATTAAAATGACTTAAGGACTTTTAAAGATGCAACTTCAGCCACTAAGACACCAGGGCACAATGTTAGGAATTAGGAATTCGGGTTTGGGAATTAGGGGTATCCAATCCTAATTCCTTAAGAAAAACTTAGTGTCGCCTCGCCTGAGCTCGACGCAGGCTTTGTGGCTAAATAGTTACTTGGGAATAAAACTATGTTGAGATTAAACGACATCGTTGAAAAGGTTACCTCATACCTTCCTGAAGCCGATGTAGAGGTTATTAAAAGGGCTTATGTCTACTCTGCTAAGGTTCATGCAGGACAAAAAAGAAGTTCAGGAGAATCTTACCTAGGCCATCCTCTTGAGGTAGCGGGGATACTTGCAGATTTGAGGCTAGATTTGTCATCTGTAGTAACAGGGCTTCTTCACGATACAGTGGAGGATACACTTGCAACCCTTGATGAGATTGAAGCACTTTTTGGTAAGGAGGTTGCACTTCTTGTTGATGGTGTTACAAAAATAAGCAAGCTACCATTCACTTCAAAGATCGAGGAACAGGCAGAGAGTTTCAGGAAACTATTCCTGGCAACGGCAAAGGATATAAGGGTTGTTCTTGTTAAGCTTGCAGACAGGCTTCATAACATGCGCACATTAGAATACCTTCCTGAGGATCGTCAGAAGAGAATTTCTAAGGAAACTCTTGAAATTTATTCTCCTCTTGCACATAGGCTTGGTATTTACTGGATAAGAACAGAGCTTGAGGATCTCTCTTTTCGTTTTCTAAATCCCGAGGAGTATGAAAATATTTCAAAACTAATTGCAAAAAAGAAAAAGGAATGGGAGAAATACGTTGAGTCAGTAAAAGGCATACTTGAGAAGCAACTCATGGAGTTTGGTATAAAGGCAGAAATAACTGGCAGGTTTAAGCATATTTACGCAATTTACAACAAGATGCAAACACAGAATCTTGAGTTCGATCAGGTGCATGATGTTATAGCCTTCAGGATTATTACAAGCTCACTTAGAGAATGCTATGAGGCTCTTGGTGCAGTTCATGCAGCTTGGAAACCAGTTCCAGGAAGATTCAAGGACTACATTGCTCTTCCAAAGGGAAACGGGTACCAGACTCTTCACACAACGGTTATTGGTCCATTTGGTGAAAGAATGGAGGTTCAGATCAGGACCCAAAGAATGCACGAGATTGCAGAATACGGTATAGCAGCTCACTGGAAATATAAAGAGGGAAGGATCGAAGCCGCGGAGAGCGATAAAATCTATGCCAGCTTAAGGCAGCTTCTTGAATGGAAGGATATAAAAGACCCGACAGAATTTCTTGAAGCGGTTAAGGGCGAATTAATTCCTAATATGGTTTATGTGTTTACCCCAAAGGGGGATCTAAAAGAGCTTCCTAATGGAGCTACTCCAGTTGATTTTGCATATTCGATTCATACGGAGGTTGGAAACCACTGCACAAGGGCAAGGGCAAATGGGAAGCTAGTTCCGCTTGATTATAAGCTAAGAAGCGGCGACACAGTAGAAATTGCCACGTTACCAGACAAAAAACCCAGTCGCGACTGGCTTAGGTTTGTAATTACATCTCGTGCTAAGACAAAGATTCGTTCATTGCTTAGAACGGAAGAAAGGGAGCAATCGAAGCTCGTAGGGAAATCTATATGTGAGAGGAAATTCAAACAGCATGGTCTTGATTATCAAAAGATGTTAAAGAGCGGTGAGCTTAATACACCACTTAGTGAGCTTGGATTTAAGGAAATAGACGAGTTTTATTTGGCTCTTGGCTATGGCAAGGTTTCTGTAACGGAGCTTTTAAAACGCATTCTTCCAAAGGAAAAGCTGGAGGGTTTGCCTGAGAAGGAATCTATGCTTGAGAGGATAATACAGACCCTCACACGCTCGACGAAAAGCGGAGTTCTAGTTAAAGGTTTCGATGATGTGATGATTAGGTTTGGAAACTGCTGCACTCCTCTTCCTGGAGAAAACATTGTTGGATACATAACAAGAGGCCGCGGAATTACAATACATAAACACAACTGTTCCCAGCTTCTTGACGTTGATCCTGCAAGAAAGATAGACGTTGCCTGGGACAGAGGCTTTAAGGAAACTAGGCCTGCAAGGATTGAGGTTATATGTGCAGACCGTCCTGGAATATTATCAAGCATCACGCGCTCTATTGCGTCGTCTGATATAAACATATCTAAAGCCGAAATCCATTCAACTGATGACGAGAGAGCTATAGGGAAATTTGAGATAGCGGTTTTGGATTTGAACCAACTAGAAGGTGTCATGAAGTCAATAAAAAGGTTAAAAGGGGTTATCTCTGTAGAGAGAGTATTAGGGGCTGAGGAAATCTAGATTGATGAAGATTCCTTCAACAAGATACAAAAAGGCTTGATAGCTCTGCTAGAGCTATCAATGACATTTCAAGAGCCGTTTATTACGAGGAACACTTCGCATGTGCTCAGCACTGGCTCAGAGGCGATTCTAAAAACGAGATTGCTTGACGGAGCTTGCACTGAACGAAGTGAATGTGTTCGCAATGACAACACGCGAATGTCATTGCGAGGAACCCTTCGTCTAGCTCAGGATAAACTCCATGACGAAGCAATCCCTTTGAGATTCCTCAGTACTCCTTAGGTAATGATCAGGTTCATTACTGCAGCCAGGATATAATCTTCGACCAATTTAGCAAAATAGATTTGTATATAGATACATTAATTCCGAATTGTGAATTCTGGGATTAGTAATTACCAGGTTTTTATGCATATTGAAAGAATCCACCTTCCCATTTATACTCAAACCCTCAAGATGTTTGGAATTTGGTCAAGGGAATCTAAAATAAAAAAGAGGGCAAAAAGATCGGTTGCTATAGCGCGATCTATTCTTAAGAGTAATATTTCAAAAATCTCCCCCGATGTAGGGAAATTAATAACGGAAAAAATCAGTCAGACTGAAAAGGCTTTAGAGGACGGCAACTTGAGAGACCTTACTATGGAAACTGAAGGTCTTGAAGGTGTGGTTGAAGAACACCTGTCTAAGTTTAGAAAATCAAGGTTAAGACAGAATATCGAGTCCCTTCTTATCGCTGTAGCGCTCGCACTTTTTATCAGAACATTTATTGTGCAGCCATTTAAAATTCCCTCCGGATCTATGATCCCCACACTACTTGTAGGTGACCACCTTCTTGTAAATAAATTTATTTATGGGACGAGGATACCATTTACGGATAAAATGGTTTTGCCTATTCATAATATAAATCGTGGTGACGTGATAGTATTTACCTATCCTAACTATGAGAATGACCCTTCCAGAGATGGAATAGATTATATAAAGAGGGTGATAGGTCTTCCGGGCGATAGTATAGATATTAAAGGCAGGAATTTAAATATAAATGAAGAAGAGGTTCCTCTTAAATACCAAGGGGAGTTTCATGATGAAAGAACTGGGGTTGGTTACGATGAATATGAAGAAGATCTCTTCGGAAATAAACATCAAGTGATATATCTAAAGGGAAAGGGATCTACAGAAAAGGGCGAGTACATCCCTGTAACAAAGGTTCCAGAGGGTTATGTATTTGTCATGGGGGACAACCGGGACAATAGCCAAGACAGCCGATTCTGGGGATTCGTGCCAGTAAAAGATATAGTTGGTAAGGCTTTTCTTATCCATTGGTCATGGGACTTTGGTAGCGAAGGTATACTAGATAAAGTCAGGTGGCATAGAGTGCTTTCTTTAATTGAATAGTGTCGGTAGGTGCTATTATATATATCTAACTCAAAATTAGACCGCTATAAAATTGTCGACCCAAACAGAGCTAAAATAAGTTGAATAAACCGATCTCTTAAGATTGGTGAACTAGTATCATAATAACAATGCTGTAATTAAACAACGGATTTGAGATTTATTCATGCATCTTTTGAATTGCTAGCGGCTTTATTTAATGAGAATATGGAAGTAATATATTGATAAAACTGTTTATTAACTTGATTTAAACCATGAGGGTTATCATATGAGTGCAAAGATGATATTTTGGATTCTAGTTTTGGTGCTTGTTTTCTATCTGGGTTTTGAGGTAGTTCCAATATTTTATAGAGGAATATTTGGTATAAGGGCTGCTTGTAGGGAAGATGTAGAGTATTATAAAACATACGGGCGAGAGTTCGTTGTTCATCGGCTAGATGAATCACTAAATGTAAGGGGGATGCCCAAAGATAAAAGAACATACACGGTTAGGGTAACAGACCAAGCTATTATAGTAACCATAGACTACTTTGATACAGCAGAGTTTTTCGGGGGAGAGTGTAGGTGGTGCAAAAGGGATTTCGAATTCCATTATGAGTGTGAGGGCGCGTTAAAGAGCGTATATTAGTTTCATCATGAAAAGCAAAGTAATTATGGATTCAGAAACTATAACCCGCGCCCTTTCGCGAATTGCACACGAGATACTAGAAAGAAATAAGGGTGCAAAAGAGCTAAGGATTATAGGCATAAGAAGAAGGGGAATTCACCTTGCAAGAAGGCTTGTAGATAAGATTCAAGAACTAGCGGGCATAAAGCCGCCTCTTGGAACACTGGATATAACGCTTTACAGGGATGATTTTAGAAGAAGAACCGACTGGCCCAGTGTCCAGAAAACAGAAATCCCTTTCTCAGTAGAGGATAAGAACGTGATTCTTGTGGACGACGTTCTTTATACGGGAAGAACTACAAGGGCTGCTATTGAGGCCATAATGGATTATGGGAGACCCGCCTCGATACAGCTCGCCGTTCTTGTTGACAGGGGAGGCCATAGGGAACTTCCTATCCAAGCGGACTATATGGGAATTAAGGTTATGACCATAAGGACTCAGAAGGTAGATGTGCTTCTTAAAGAACTAGACGGAAGGGATGAGGCAATAGTGCTTCAACTAGACTCACCAAATGAAGCCGGATAATAAACATGGTTTTTGAACGAAAGCATATACTTGGACTTGAAGAATTATCATCGGATGAAATAAGGCTTATTCTTGACACCGCCGAGTCAATGAAGGAGGTGTCAGAGAGGGATGTAAAAAAGGTCCCTGCACTCAAGGGTGTTACAGTCGTTAATCTATTCTTCGAACCTAGCACAAGAACAAGGGCGTCTTTTGAGATAGCTGAGAAAAGGCTTAGTGCTGATGTACTAAATTTTACACCAACTGAGAGTAGTGTTGTAAAAGGTGAAACTCTACTTGATACTGCTAGAAATCTTGAAGCTATGGGAGCAAGTGTGATAGTGATCAGGCATGCTATGTCTGGTGCTCCATGGCTTCTCGCCCGAGAACTTAGCTCTTCAATCGTTAACGCAGGTGATGGTTTTCATGAGCATCCTAGTCAGGCTTTACTTGATTTGTTCACTGTAAGGGAAGTCAAGAAGGAGATATCGGGACTTAAAATTGTTATTGTAGGAGACGTTTCACACAGCCGAGTAGCAAGGTCGAATATTTGGGGATTCATAAAGCTTGGAGCAGAGGTAAGGGTTGTAGGACCTCCTACAATGATACCTAGAGATATCGAAAAGGTTGATGTTAGGGTCTACTACGACATAGAGGATGCACTGGAGGGCGTAGATGTTGTAATGATGCTTCGTCTTCAAAAGGAAAGGCAAGAATCCGGGCTTTTACCCTCCTTGAGGGAATATTCAAGGTTTTACGGACTTACACGCGAGAGGCTAAGGCTTGCAAAGGAGGATGTTATTGTTATGCATCCGGGACCAATAAATAGAGGAGTTGAGTTGTCCTCTGAAGTAGCCGACGATGTTCACTCGGTAATACTTAACCAGGTATCAAATGGAATAGCTGTCAGAATGGCAATGCTCTACCTTGTTGCATCAAGTGGAGGAAATGCATGAAGATACTGGTAAAGGGAGGGCAGCTTGTAGATCCTTCTCAGGAAATTAATGAAATAAGAACCCTTTATATAGAAGACGGACAAATCAAGAGCTATCCACGAGGCACTAAGGAATTAGAAAAAGATCCGAGCATCAAGGTGATAGATGCTTCGGGGAAGATTGTCTCTCCTGGGTTTATTGATCTTCACGTTCACTTAAGAGAGCCTGGTTTTGAGCATAAAGAAACAATTCGCACTGGATGCATGGCAGCAGCGGCAGGTGGTTTTACATCAGTTGTTTGCATGCCAAATACGAATCCTGTTAATGATAATGCATCGGTGACGGAATACATACTACTTAAGGCACGAACAGAGGGAGTTGTAAATGTTTTCCCTGTAGGGGCTATAACAAAGGGACAAAAGGGTGAGGAGTTATCCGAGATCGGAGAGATGTGGGAAGCTGGTTGCATAGCAATCTCAGATGACGGGAGACCTGTAATGAACTCTAGGGTTATGCGACATGCAATGGAATATGCTAAGGCCTTTGGGCTTCCAGTAATCTCTCATGCTGAAGATTTATACCTTTCGTCGGGTGGTGTAATGAATGAAGGCTTCACATCAACTATGCTTGGTCTTAGAGGAATTCCAAACGCATCAGAGGAAGTAATGGTTGCGCGTGACATAACACTCGCGGAGCTTACTAAAACTCATCTCCACATAGCCCATGTCTCAACAGCAGGCGCGGTAAGGCTTATGAGAGAGGCTAAAAAGCGAGGTGTGAAAGTAACAGCAGAGGCTACACCACACCATTTTACGCTCACTGATAAAGCTGTTCTAAGCTATGATACAAATGCAAAGGTGAACCCTCCTATTAGAAGTAAAGAAGATATGGAGGCGATAAAAGAAGGGTTGAATGAGGGCATAATAGATATAATTGCAACGGATCATGCGCCTCACACTGAGGACGAGAAAAAGGTTGAGTTTGACCTAGCCCCATTTGGGATCTCAGGGCTTGAAACCGCTCTTCCTCTTGCGCTTAAGCTTGTCGAAGATGGCATTTTAACTCTTACTGAGTTAATAAGGAAGCTCACTTTTAATCCAGCTCAAATAATTAAAAGCGATAGAGGAACGCTAAAACTCGGAGCACCTGCCGATGTAGTTATATTTGATCCAAATAAAACCATTAAGGTTGATAGAGAAAAATTTCGTTCAAAAGGTAAAAATACCCCCTTCCACGGATGGCAGCTTTCAGGACAAATTCTTTATACTGTAGTTGGAGGACATATAGTATTTCCCACTTGATTCCGCTAACTACCCAATCAAGAGTGAATTCTTGCTATAATTAGCTCATGCCAGAGAATCTAAAGCTTTTGGAGTCGCTTCTCATCGCTCTTGCTCTCGGTGTTCTTATTGGTGCGGAAAGGGGAATTGCTAGGGTTCGTCAACGAGTGGAAGAGAAGACTACTTTTGCTGGAATAAGGACTTTTACCCTTATAGCTCTTTTAGGCGCGCTTTCTTTACATTTTACAAACTATTTTGGAAGGGTGTTTTTCGTAGTTTCATTTTTTGGTTTTGTCTTGCTTGTTACAGCGGCATACATCATAACGTCAAAAAAAGAGAAGGATGTGGGGACTACTACAGAGATCACCGCTATCTTAACCTTTTTTTACGGTGCATTATGTATGACTGAATATCGTCTTGTTGCGATCGTGCTTGCGATTTTTACGACTGTTATCCTCTATACTAAAAAACCTGCTTACGCATTCCTAGGTCGTGTTACGGATGAGGAGTTCTATGCTACCCTTAAGTTTGCAATAATCGCTTTTGTAGTACTTCCGTTTTTACCCAAAGATGATTATTTAGGTTTTTTTAATCCCTATAGAATATGGCTAATTGTGGTGATTATTTCAGGTATTGAATTTGTAGGCTATGTAATCATGAAACTTATGCCACCTAGAAAAGGTATTGCCATAATGGGGTTTTTAGGCGGGATAATATCAAGCACTGCTTTAGTCTTAAATGCTTCACGAGAGAGTAAAAGAGAAAAGATGCTTACAAATTCCTTGGCTTTTTCTTCTGCAATAGCATCATCAACAGTATTTTTAAAGCTAATACTAGAGGTTTATATAGTTAACAAAGCAATGTTGGATAAAGTGGCACTTCCAATGATTATCATGTTTATTCTTGGCATGATTGGGGCACTCTTCTTATGGAAAAGGAGCAAGGCAGAGGAAGAGATAAAGACAATTGATTTAAAAAGCCCATTTACACTTAATCCCGCACTAAAGTTCGCCGTTTTCTTTGCGTTGATTATTTTTCTTGTAACATTTGCAAATAAGTATTTAGGTGTAAGCGGTGTTTATGTTACATCTGCTATCGGTGGGCTTGCAAACCTTGATGTGCCGACAGTCTCACTTGCGAGTCTTGCGTATAGAGATATAACAGCGGAGGTTGCAACCTTGGGTATAGTAATCGCAGCCTGTGTTAATACGGTTTCAAAAGCAGGAATAGCGTTTCTTCTTGGTTCAAAAGACTTCTCAAAACTTGTAATTTTATCTTTTTCTTTTCCAATAATAGGAGCGATATTATACATGGTGGTTTTTATGTATAGTTAACCGCTCAGTTTGTAGAGCCTAACCTAAATGGAACGCGTGATTCGTGGTTGGTGTCTCGTGATTCGGGACTCGTTATTCGATTAACTAACCACAATGCACGAATCACGAAGGGATCCTAATGTCTAGATATTCAAATGACTTGATTCAATTTGATATAGAAAACAAATCTCTCCTAAACCGAGATTTTATCTTAATCACACTTTCAAGCTTTGTTTTTTTCTTTAATTTTCATTCCTTTCTTCTTTTGCCCATACGTATACAGGAACTCGGTGGTAGCACGTCTACGATAGGGTTTATCATGGGTGCTACGGGACTTAGTACCATCTTTACAACACCTGCTGTTGGGGTATTGGTGGATAGGTGGGGGAAAAAGAGGTTTCTGGCCACTGGTGGGCTTATTATGTCTCTTACCACACTTCCATTTGCATACCTTGATACACTTAACTTTTTATTTCCTCTATTAAGGATTATACAAGGGGGTGCTTTTTCTCTCTGCTTTATATCAGCAGGGGCCCTTATAGCTGATGTTACACCTGTATTAAGAAGGAGTCAGGCACTTGGTCTTTTTGGAGTATTTACGATAGTAAATTATGCTCTTGCACCCTACATTGGAAAATTAATTATTGAAACTTACAGTTTTAAAGTTTTCTTTCTTATCTTTTTTATTTTTGGGTTTCTTTCTTTTTTAGTTGCCCTACTAATTAGAGAGCCCGATAGGAGAATAAAGGTAGAAATAGAAGGAAGCAGTATACTAACAACGCTATTTCGAAAAGGGGTGTTTGTTTCTGCATTTACTCTCATGATTGCGGGCTCAGGTTTTATTTCAACCCTTACCTTTTTCCCAGTCTTTGCTAAGGATATTAAGGTTGAATCATTTCATCTTTTTTTTATAGCTTATACGCTTTCGGCGCTATTTGTTAGACTATTTGGGGGATGGATTCCTGATAGGTTTGGAAAAAAAAGGGCTGTTGTGCCTTCACTTTTATTTTTTTCGTTGAGCGTTATATGGGTGAGCTTTGCCTCAAGAGCATCTGATTTCATAGAGACTGGAGTTTTATTCGGACTAAGTCATGGCCTTCTTTATCCTTCAGTCTATGCTTTGGTTATTGATCTTTCTCCAATTGTTGATAGGGGGAAGGCATTTGCTATTTGCAGTGTAGCTTTTACCCTTGGTGGGATGTTAGGTTCTTTTATTTATGGGGTGGTTGCAGATTTTTTTGGGTTTCAAGTTATGTACATAGCCGCTGGTGTGGTTTGCTTTATCGGCTTTATTGTGTTTAGCGTGTTTGGAAGGGACAGAGAGTGAATTATGTAATGTGCTGTAAAAAAATTCATTCTTACAATCATTATCCTTCGTGAGATAATAGTTAAAGGAAAGGCTTATGCATAAGATGGCTTAAACACCTCAATTTACGGAGGTAAATAGAGATGAAGTTTTGAATTGGGCCTTTTAGCATGCGGAAACACCTCGAAAATCCAAGTTCCCATGCCGAGATTTACAGACAATGACTTGAACAAGTAAAACTTGCAGAAGAAGTAAATTTTGATTCAGCATGGATTGCAGAACACCACTTCCTTGAAGATGGGTTCTGTCCTTCCCCAATTGTCACGGCCTCTGCAATGGCTACAGTGACAAAGCGAATAAAAATCGGAACATGCACTCTTTTACTTCCTCTTCACAATCCTGTACAAGTAGCAGAAGATGCCACCATTGTGGATAACATATCAAATGGAAGATTTATTCTAGGTATTGGTATGGGTTACAATAAGGAGGAATTCGATGGTGTAAAAATATTCTTTGAATCTTGGATTTAGAATTGTGTTCCGATGGGGAAAGCAGCAGGGTATGGTAAAATAAAAAAGTTCGAATTTTGAATTAGAGTTAAATAGTTATTAATCTAACTACTGACAACTGCGCTTATTAGATAGTTTCTAGTTGTTTTTCGATTGATTCTTGTCGTTCGACTGGAAAAAGATAAAAGACAAACAATAAATTTGTGAACTCAACGCGCTTTTTAGATATGATATAAGGAGAAAACATGAATAACTTACATAGAGAAAAAGAAATAAAACTCCCATTTCCAACTCCACCGTTTTGGGAACTCCTTGGAATTGAAGTTGTTGAAATAGATGACGGGTATGCCAAGCTCGTCATGCCTTTTCACGAGAAACTTACTCAGCCCTACGGTATCGTTCACGGCGGGGCGATATTTTCTCTTGCTGATTCTGCTGTAGCTATTGCAACAACCTCTATAGTCGAGCCTGAGAGAAAAGTACTAACGATAGAAATGAAGATAAATTTTCTAGCTCCTGTAAAAGATGGGGTGATGGAAGCTAAGGCAAGGGTTCTTAGAAAAGGAAGAATTATTCCTGCCGAAGTAGATATTACAAATAATGGAGTACTTGTTGCAAAAGCGATTGCAACGTATATAATTCTTAGAGATGAAAAAAAATTATAACCTGCTGATGAAAATACAAATACCAAATCCTAAATCACAAGTCTCAAACAATTTTCAATCTCTAAATTCTAAATTCCAAACTTTGGTATTTGAAAATTAGAATTTTTTGGAATTTGAGATTTGGTAATTGGTGCTTGTCCTTCTTGATGTATTTTCCCTTTTTAGGTAGAAAAATTAGCTCAAACTATGGAAAATGAACTCGTAGAACAGAGAAAACAAAAAATAAAAGAATTAAGAAGTATAGGTATTAATCCATTTCTAAACGATTTTAAACCAAGTCATGATGCAGGGGGTGTTCTATCTTCTTATTCAAACTTCTCTGATGAAGAAATAAAAAACCTATCGGATGAGTTTTCTCTTGCTGGTCGTGTTATAGCTTTAAGAGACTTCGGTAAAAGCACATTTTTCCATATTATGGATAGAACAGGAAAGATCCAAGGATATATACGAAGGGATGTTATGGGTGATGAAAAGCTCAATTTTTTTAAGAAATTCATTGATATTGGTGATTTTATCGGAATTAGAGGAGATCTATTTAAAACTAAAACAGGTGAGCTCACAATAAACGTAAAAGATTTTAAACTAATCACAAAGAGTCTATATCCACTTCCTGAGAAGTGGCACGGACTTAAAGATGTCGAGACTAGATATAGACAGCGATACCTAGATTTAATATCAAACCCTGAAGTAAAAGAGATCTTTCTAAAAAGAACTGAAATCATAAAGCTCATAAGAGGTTTTCTAAACGAAAGGGGTTTTATTGAGGTTGAGACTCCTATCCTTCATCCAATCGCGGGCGGCGCTGCAGCAAAACCTTTTAAAACCTATCATAATGCACTCGATATGGAACTATTTCTTAGAATCGCTCCTGAGCTTTATCTAAAAAGGTTAGTAGTTGGAGGTTTTGAAAGGGTCTATGAGCTTGGTAGAACATTTAGGAACGAAGGGGTTTCAACTCAACATAATCCTGAATTTACTATTATGGAGCTTTATCAATCCTATGCTACATATGAGGACTTAATGGATTTAATCGAAGAGCTCATCTGCTTTGTGACAGAAACCCTTCTAGGTGCTCTTGAGTTTGGTTATCAAGATATGAAGGTGAATATGAAGCGGCCTTGGAGGAGGATTAATCTTATTAAGTCAGTTAAGAGTAAGCTCGGTGAGGAAATTCTAAGTAGTGATGAATTTCTTTTTAAGAAAGCTAGCTCTTTAGGCATTGCTCACAAAGGAATTAGAGGGAAAGCAATCGTTGAGATATTTGAGCGCACAATTGGGGATGAGATTGTTGATCCGACATTTGTTTATGGATTTCCTGTAGATGTGTCACCTCTTGCAAGAAAAAATGATTTAAATCCTGAGATTACTGACAGATTTGAACTTTACATCGCAGGACGGGAAGTAGTGAATGCATTTTCGGAGCTTAATGACCCAGATGATCAAAAGGAGAGATTTCTAAAACAGCTTGATTTTAAATCGAAAGGTGAAGAGGTTCACGAAATGGACGAGGATTTTATCGGAGCGCTTGAACATGGGATGCCACCAACTGCAGGTGCAGGAATAGGAGTTGATCGCCTAGTTATGCTTCTTACAAATTCTCCTTCCATAAGGGAAGTAATTTTCTTCCCCCATCTCAGGCCAGAATGAGATACGAATTCTTTATAGGACTTAGATACCTAAGATCAAAAAGAAGGCAGACCTTTATTTCTGTCATAGGGTTAATATCCATACTTGGGGTGTTTATGGGTGTAATGGCGCTAAACGTTGTTCTGGCTGTAATGAGAGGTTTTGAGGAGGAACTCAGAGATAAAATCCTTGGGGTGAACTCTCATCTTGTGGTGCTGAGCTACGATGGGCCTATGGGAGATTATGAAAGAATAAAGGACAAGATTATTAATACAAACGGGGTAGTAGGCACAAGCCCATTTATATACGGACAGGGAATGGTTGTAGGTGAAAACAATGTTCTTGGAGCGGTGATTAGGGGAATCGACCCTAAAAACGCGGGCAGCGTAACAAACATAGAGGAGGCATTGGGAAGAGGGATGGTTGGAAGGAACGGAAAGGTTAAGACTGATGAACTTAGAGCAATTGGTCGAGAGCTGATAATGAAACTTAATAGAGAAACTAAATCAGGAAAGCCTCCTTTAATCTTAGGTATAGAACTTGCTTCAAACCTAGGGATTTCAGCCGGGGATCAAGTAAACTTGGTATCTCCTTTTGGAAAGGTCGGCCCATTCGGACCACAAGCGAAAATTAAGAGGTTTGAAGTGGTCGGAGTCTTCGACTATGGAATGGTTGAATATGACTCCTCTATCGCCTACGTTGGTTTAAGGGATGCGATGGATTTTTTTGAGATGAACTCCAAGGTTACAGGTGTTGAAGCTAAGGTTAGAGACTTATATAAAGCGAAGGAGATCGGTGAGAAGATTACCGTGAATCTAGGTTTTCCCTTTTATACAAGAAACTGGGAGGAGGTAAACAGAAGCCTCTTTCGAGCGCTTCGTCTTGAAAGGATTGCTATTGCAATCTTTCTCGCTCTTATAATACTGGTTGCAGCGCTTGATATTGTTAGCACACTCACTATGGTTGTAATGGAAAAAGGAAAGGATATTGCGATCCTACGTGCTATGGGTGCCACCCGTAGAGGAATTATGAGAATATTTATAACGGATGGAATGATAATTGGTTTTGTTGGAACACTTCTTGGTAGTATCGCCGGATTAGGAATCTGCTATTTAGTGAAAACTAGTGATGCTGTCAAGAAGCTTATCCCGTTTGACACACAGGTCTATCCTGTTTCTGAGTTTCCAGTTAAAATTGAACCGCTTTACTTTTTAGGGGTGGCGATCATGAGTTTGGTTATATGCTTTTTAGCAACCCTATATCCATCATATCAGGCGTCGCGAAAAGACCCTGTGGAAGCATTGAGGTATGAATGAGTAAAGAGATAATAAAGACAAGGGGTCTAACAAAGGTATTTGAAACTGATGGCAGCAGAGTGACTGCGATAAAAGGAATCAACCTTGTGATTAATAAAGGTGAAGCAGTAGGTATTGTAGGTGTATCAGGATCAGGGAAAAGTACACTTTTACATATAGTTGGAACCCTTGAACGCCCTAGCGATGGTGAGGTTCTTTATCAAGGTGAGAACGTGTTCATGAGAGACGATGATGAGCTTGCACTTTTTAGAAACCGTGAGATAGGATTTGTTTTTCAGTTCCATTATTTGCTCTCAGAGTTCAGCGCGCTTGAGAATGTTATGATGCCACTTTTAATACAAGGAATTCAACCAAACGAAGCAAGGGAGATAGCAGCAATAATCCTTAAGAGGGTGGGACTTGGAGCACGATTAAGGCATAGACCCGGAGAACTTTCGGGGGGAGAACAACAGAGGGTTGCAATCGCAAGGGCTTTGGTACTAAAACCCCAGGTGATTTTGGCTGATGAACCAACGGGGAATCTGGATTTAGAAACTGGAAACTCAGTTTTGGATCTATTTCTTGAGCTTAACGTCGAGGGAGGGATAACATTGGCTATGGTTACGCATAATCCGGCGGTAGCTATGCGGCTTGGCAGAAGAATCAGACTCTCAGATGGAAAAATCGTAGATGAGAACTAAAAGCCCTTATGTATTTTTCTTTACGACTCTCATTAGTCTTTTTTTATCATTATCTTTAACCCGAATTGGATTTTGTCAAGAGAACATAATAAGAATTGACATTGAAGGGAGTAGAAGAATAGAAACCGATCTTATAAGGATTAATCTATCCGCAAAGGTTGGAGATCCTCTGTCTCAGGAGACAGTAAGTAATGATATTAAGAAGATTTACAAACTCGGTTTTTTTGATGATGTATCGGCTGAGGTCGAAAAAACTCCAGAGGGGGTAATACTTATCTACAATGTGAAAGAGAAGCCTGTTGTTGTTGACCTTAGGGTAAAGGGGAATAAAAAGATAAAGACAGACGAGATTCTCAAGGTTATAGAAGTTAAGGAAGGAAGGATAATTGAACTTGAAAAGGTTAAAATGAGTGCGGCTGCGATTAAGAAGCTCTATTTGGACAAGGGATATGTAGCAGCGGAGGTAAACTATGATATCGAACCAAAGACTGAGGGTACAGTCGGTGTTACTTTTGATATAAAAGAGGGAAAGAAGGCATTTATAAAGGAAGTAATTATTGTAGGTAACAAAGCATTAAAGACGAAAAAGATAAAAGGTGTTATGCAGACCAAACCTAAATGGTTCCTCACTTTTATTACTCAACGAGGGATTTATAGGCAGGAAGAGTCGGATAGAGACTCAGAAAGGATTAGAGCACTATATCTTGATAGTGGTTACATCGATGTAAAAGTTAGTAAACCAGAGGTTCAATATAGTGAAGAAAAAGAAGGCTTTGTTGTTACCTATAGGATTGAAGAAGGTAATCAGTATCAAGTCAAGGAGATTAAAGTAGAAGGGGATTTGGTAGCTTCAGAAGATGAATTGATGAAGCTACTTACACTCCAGATAGGTAAGCCATTTAGCCGTGCTGCTATTGCAGATGATATTTCCCGGCTTACTACATTTTATGGTGACAAAGGATATGCTTTTGCTAACGTTGATCCAGATTTTAAGATTGATAGAAAGAATCTTACAGTTGATATAAGCTTTAAAATAGAAAAAGGAAAGGAGATATACATAAGAAATATTGACATAGCTGGAAACATAAGAACCCGTGACAAGGTTATAAGAAGGGAGATTCCAATACAAGAACAGCAGCTTTTTAGTTCATCAAGGATTCAGGCAATAAAACCCCGTATATTTAGGCTAGGATATTTTGAGGAGAATATCGAGGTTTCTACCGATCGTGTCCCGGATACAGAGGATCAGCTTGATATAAATGTCAAGCTTAAAGAGAAACCAACCGGGTTTTTTAGCATAGCCGGAGGTTTTAGCTCTGTTGAAACATTTATCTTTGCTGGTCAGATTCAAGAATCGAATCTCTTTGGCTATGGGAGAAACCTATCTCTTTCTGCACAAATAGGTGGTGTTACAAGGCTTTTTCTATTGAATTATACAGACCCACACTTCTTAGATTCGGACTGGACGCTTGATGTCCTTGGGTTCCAAACTGATAGGGAATTTCAGGATTTCAGTAGGTTTTCATTTGGAGGAAGTGTAACCTTAGGCCGAAGGCTTTTAAGAGATTTAACAGGCAGGATTACCTATAGACTCGAACATGTAGACGTAGATAATGTCTCTGAGGATGCCTTTTTGCTAATTTCAGAAACTCCAAGGCTTATAAGCAGTGTTGGTATTGGCTTCGTATGGGACACAAGGAATAACGTTTTAGACGCAACGAGTGGTAATATTAGTAGAACCATAGTAGAATTTGCGGGTGGTCCCTTTGGGGGCAATACTGATTTCATACGATATACAGCCTCAACACGGTTCTTCTTTCCATTTTACCTCAACACGGTTTTTTCTGTTGCAGCACGCTATGGCTTGATTGATTTTAGGAACCTTGGAAATGAACTTTTAGTTTCTGAAAGGTTTTTCCTTGGCGGCCCCAATGATTTACGTGGATACGAGTTTAGAAGGGTTGGGCCGCGTGTGCCCACAGATGATGGCGGGTTTGTAATTATTGGTGGAGTTCAAGAGGTTTTTTTTACAGCCGAGTATATATTTCCTTTAATACCTCAGGTAGGTTTTAAGGGAGTTGTCTTTTTTGATATGGGGAATGCTTTTAATGATGGTCAAAACCTAAGCATTGATCCTCGTGATCTTAGAAAGGACTATGGTTTTGGAATTAGGTGGGTTTCTCCTTTGGGACCACTTAGGTTTGAGATTGGTTTTCCAATCGGAGATACGCTTCCTGGAGAGGACCCATACGAAGTACAGTTTACTGTAGGGACTTTATATTAATTAAGGAGGGAAGACATGAAGATAGCTTTAGTGGTTATAGGTTTTATAATTTTGGCTTCAGGGTTAGCGTTTGCTCAATCGGCGGGAAAGATTGGAATCGTGGATCTACAGCGTGTTATACGGGATTCACAAGCTGGCAAAACCGCGAAGGCCGCTTTTGAAAGGGAGTTTCAAGATAAAAGAAGGATAATCGAGCAAAAAACAGAACAATTATCTCGTATGAAACAAGATTTTATTGCTAAGGCCTCTGTAATGGAAGAGAACGCAAGAAAGCAGAAGGCTGAGGAGATTGATAGAATAGAAAAAGATCTTAATAGAACTAGGGATGACTTCCGGGATGAACTACAGAAGCGCGACTTCGAGCTAACACAGAAGATATTATCTGAACTGGAAGGTGTAATACAGAAAATAGGGGATTCTGACGGGTATGTCATAATCATTGAGAAAACCGAGGGCGGTGTCATTTATGCTGCAAAAGGAGTAGATCTAACTGATAAGATCATACAGGCTTACGATAGCACAAGGGGTAGCTCAAAGAAATAAATAATTCGGAACCGGATTGTGAGGATTGTCTATCTTGCCTCGTTATTGAAGCTTTATCATATTACAAAAGCTGATCTCATCTCACTATGGAGTCGTTAAACACACAATCCTTATGTAAAAATGGGGTTATAATATGTTAATGAGTGAAGAGGATATCAAAAGATTTCTTCCACATCGAGAACCTTTTCTTTTTGTTGATGGGGTTATCGAGATAGGGCCTGGAGAAAGGATACTCGCCTTCAAAAGATTTCGACCTGAAGAGGAGTTTTTTAAAGGACATTTCCCTGGAAATCCTGTTGTTCCGGGGGTAATAATTGTTGAGGCTCTTGCTCAAGCTGGTGGTATCTTAGCTTATGTTACAGATCCGGAAGGGATAAAAGGAAAAGGACCTGCTTTAATAGGACTTGAAAATGTGAAATTCAGAAAATTCGTTCTTCCTGGTAGTGAGCTTAAGCTAGATGTAAAGGTTTTGAAGAGGCGGGATAGAGTTTGGAGGATAAAAGGAGAGGCTTACGTTGAAGGTGTTAAGGTTGCAGAGGCAGAGATATTAGCTTCGCTTCTTTAGAGTGGATTTAGGTTATTTAGTCACGAAAATGCGGGTAGTGGTCGGGCATTTCGGCGAAGCCAATTGACTCAATTGGACATGAATGAAATAGATAGGATGCAAGACTTCGTCGTGAGCTCAGTCGAACGATACATGATACAGGATGCATGTAAAAACTTTCATGAATCATGCATCGTGCATGATTTTATTAGCGGCTAAACATTTGTTATGATTTCGCAAGTAGTATTGCGTCCGCAGTGTGGACGTAATGGAAATAAATGAACGAAACAAGATTAAAGGAGCTGCTTATTTGCGTAAGATCTGGTACCGTCTCTGTAGATGAAGCCGCTAGAGTACTAAGAACACTCCCGTATGAAGATTTAGAGTTTTCAAAGGTTGACCACCATAGAGAGCTCAGACTGGGTTTTCCTGAGGTTATTTTCGGCGAAGGAAAAAGTACAGAAAATATAATTGGAATTGTTAGAAGTATGATAGATAAAGAGAGCAACGTACTTGTTACAAAGCTTTCCCAAGATAAAGCGGTCTTACTAACACAGGAGTTTCCTGAAGGTAGATATAATGAAATTGCTAAAGCATTTTATATTTTGTCTCGGTCCCCTAGGCTAAAAGGGAATGTTCTTGTTGTCTCAGCAGGTACCTCGGATATCCCTGTTGCTGAAGAGGCGGCAGTCACGGCAGAAGTGATGGGTAGCTTTGTTGAAAGGGTTTACGACATTGGCATAGCAGGAATACATAGGGTTTTTAATAATTCTGAAAAATTTCAGAAAGCATCTGTAATAGTAATTGTTGCGGGGATGGAGGGAGCGTTGGCAAGTGTTGTAGGCGGTCTTTTTCCAAAACCAATTATTGCAGTGCCTACAAGTGTGGGATATGGAGCTAACTTTAAAGGTCTTTCTGCACTTTTAGGTATGCTGAACTCTTGTGCCCCAGGGGTTGCTGTTGTCAACATTGATAACGGGTTCGGAGCGGGGTATATTGCGAATTTGATAAACAGTAATGCGGGGGAAAAAATACAATAAAAATCATCTCGTAAATTTGACAAATACTATAGATTTATGCTATCTTTAAGTTTTTTGTAAATTGTCGGCCTACCATTCCTAACCTCAACTCGATGCAGAATCTTTATATGGGAAATGAACTAACTTGCGAAAGCTGGCGTAGCTCAGCGGTAGAGCAGCTGACTTGTAATCAGCAGGTCGGGGGTTCAAATCCCTTCGCCAGCTCCACTTTTAAGGTGCAGGATACAAGATGCAGGATCCATGATACAGGATATAAAATGCGAAACCCATCGCGCATCACGCATCGTGCATCATGCATCGTTACGCGAGGGGAGGTGGCCGAGTGGACAAAGGCAGCAGACTGTAAATCTGCCGGCGAAAGCCTTCGGAGGTTCGAATCCTTCCCTCCCCACCACTTAAATTCGGATTTCGGATTTTGGATTTCGGATTTAGCTCCTTCGCTACGCTCAGGACATGCTTTGATTCCGCAATCCGCAATCTGTAACCCGCAATTGAAACAGGCGGGAGTAGCTCAGTTGGTTAGAGCATCAGCCTTCCAAGCTGAGGGTCGCGGGTTCGAGTCCCGTCTCCCGCTCTATCGCTCGAGGGCCCACGTAGCTCAGGCGGTAGAGCACATCCTTGGTAAGGATGTGGTCGGCGGTTCGAGTCCGCCCGTGGGCTCCAGGTTTTCGGTGGTTTTGATGTGATAATTTTAATGTAATTAGCCATGAATTGACCAAATAGACACGAATGAAAACAAGCAGGATGCGAGATAAAAGATGCGGGATATATGATACAGGATGCATGTAAAAATTTTCATGAATCATGTATCATGCATCATTTGCTCAGTGTATATTCGTGTCTATTTGGTGCAGAATAGTTGCATTAGGAGGTGAGCAATAAATGGCGAAGCAGAGGTTTGAGAGGAAGAAGCCGCATTTAAACATAGGGACAATAGGGCACGTAGATCATGGCAAGACAACTTTGACAGCGGCAATAACGAAGATACTAGAGAAGCAAGGCAAGGCAAAGTTTGTCCCATTTGATGAGATAGACAAGGCGCCAGAGGAGAAGGAGAGGGGGATAACAATAAACATAGCACACGTGGAGTATGAGACAGACAAGAGGCACTATGCGCATGTAGACTGTCCTGGGCATGCAGACTACGTAAAGAACATGATAACCGGGGCAGCACAGATGGATGGGGCAATACTAGTAGTGAGCGCACCAGATGGGCCAATGCCCCAGACAAGAGAGCATATATTATTGGCAAGGCAGGTAGGTGTGCCATGCATAGTGGTATGCCTAAACAAGGTAGATGCGATGGATGATCCTGAGCTATTAGATTTAGTGGAGCTAGAAGTAAGGGAATTATTAACCAAATATGGGTTTCCAGGGGATGAGATACCGATAGTGAGAGTAAGTGCGCTAAAGGCATTAGAGGGTGATGCAGAGGCAGAGAAGCAGGTACTAGAATTAATGAGCGCAGTAGACAAGTACGTACCAGAGCCGGTGAGGGAGGTAGACAAGCCATTTTTGATGGCAATAGAAGACGTATTCACCATATCGGGAAGGGGAACAGTGGTGACAGGGAGGGTAGAGAGGGGGAAGATAAAGGCAGGGGAGGAGGTAGAGATAGTAGGGTTTAAGGAGACAAGGAAGACAGTAGCGACTAGTTTAGAGATGTTCAGGAAGATACTAGATGATTCGGTAGCAGGGGATAACGTAGGGGTGTTATTAAGGGGGGTAGGGAAGGATGAGGTGGAGAGGGGGCAGGTATTGGCAGCGCCGGGGAGTATAACGCCGCATACGAGGCTTAAGGCAGAGGTGTATGTATTAACGAAGGAGGAGGGGGGAAGGCACACACCATTTTTCACAGGGTATAGGCCGCAGTTTTACCTAAGGACAACGGATGTGACAGGGAATATAAAGCTGCCAGATGGGGTAGAGATGGTGATGCCAGGGGATAATGTGAACATGGATGTGGAGTTGATAGCGCCAGTGGCGATGGAGGAGGGGTTAAGGTTTGCAATAAGAGAAGGGGGAAGGACAGTAGGAGCAGGAGTAGTTACTAAAATCACTCAGTAGAGCCGTTCGACAGGCTCACAACAGGAGTCCTAGGATAATAAGAATATGAATCGTGCTGCTAAGATTAGGATAAAGTTGAAATCCTTTGATCACAGATTACTTGATAAATCAGCAAAGGAAATTGTAGAAACGGCTAAGAGGACAGGGGCAAGGGTGGCTGGTCCGGTTCCGCTTCCAACTCATATAAGCCGTTACTGTGTGTTAAGGTCTCCTCATGTTGATAAGAATTCTAGAGAGCATTTTGAAATACGGACGCACAAACGGCTAATTGATATACTTGAACCTACACAGCAGACAATTGATGCCCTTATGAAGCTTGATCTGGCGTCAGGGGTTGAGGTTGAGATAAAACTTACAGGATCATAGATGTTATGATAGAAGGATTAATTGGTAGAAAGGTTGGAATGACTGAGGTATTTCTTGAGGATGGGACGCTCATAGCAGGTACCGTTATAAAGGCAGGGCCCTGTTTTGTCGTACAAAAAAGGAGCTTGGAAAGGGATGGATATGAGGCAATTCAGATTGGCTTTGAGGAGGTAAAACCACATAGGGAAACAAAAGCCCTTCTTGGTCATTTTAAGAAGGCTGGTATTCCACCAGTGAGGATTCTTATGGAGTTTGAGGTCCTTAAAGGTAAGGTTGATGATTATAAGTCTGGCGACGTTATTAAGGCAGAAATATTTAAAGAAGGCGACATAATAGATATTTCTGGAACAAGCAAGGGAAAGGGTTTTGCTGGTGTTATGAAAAGGCATGGATTCAGCGGTCAGCCTGATTCTCATGGTGGTATGTCTCATAGAAAACCAGGCTCAATTGGACAACACTCTTATCCGGCAAGAGTATGGAAGGGAATTAAAATGCCAGGACATATGGGGGCCGAAAGGGTGACAATGCAAGGACTTCGAGTAATTAAAGTAGAAACTGAAAAGGATATAGTATTGGTAAAAGGCTCGGTTCCTGGTCCAGATGGCGGTTTAGTGATTCTCAAGCATACAACAAGAGGTAGGGTTAAAAGTGGCACAGTATAGCGTTTACGATTTGGAGAAAAATAAAGTCAGTGAAATAGAGCTCGATCCTGAGGTTTTCGAAGCCCCAATAAAGGAGCATCTATTTTATACTGTGGTCAACTGGCAATTGGCTAACCGCCGCTCTGGAAGCGCTTCGACTAAGACAAGGGGTGAGGTAAGCGGAGGCGGGAAAAAGCCCTGGAAACAAAAACACACTGGTCGTGCTCGCCAGGGGAGTATCAGGGCGCCTCAGTGGAGAAAGGGCGCAGTAATATTTGGACCCCGGCCAAGGGATTGGTCATATAACATCCCTAAAAAGGTTAGGCGGCAGGCACTAAAAAGCGCTCTTTCGTTAAAACACAGAGACGGCAATATATTAGTACTTAAAGATTTTAATTTAGCTCAGGTTAAAACTAAGCAGGTTGTGAATTTTCTTAAAAGGTTTGAACTAGATAGGGTTTTAATATTAATTAATGAGGATAATGAAATCCTGAAAAAATCGGCTAGAAACCTAGAAGAAGTGAAGGTATTAAAAGCTGACGGACTTAACGTTTATGATCTACTTAGGTTTAACTCACTTGTTATGACAGAGGATTCGCTTAGTCGGGTTCAGGAGGTGCTAAAGAATTGAGAGAACCAAGAGAAGTCGTTAAGCATCCTCTTGTTACAGAAAAATCATCAGCAATAAAGGATACTGGATGGTATCTATTTGCGGTTGATGGAAGGGCTAATAAAAAGGAGATAAAGGAATCTGTAGAGAAGCTCTTTAAAGTAAAGGTGGATAAAGTAAGAACGCTTATCTTGGCTGGAAAGAGTGTGAAAAGATTCGGTCGCATATCTGGTAAGAGGTCTCCACTTAAGAAGGCATATGTGAAACTAAAAGAAGGCAAGATTGAGTTCTTCGAAGGAGTATAAATTATTATGGGGATTAAGAAATATCGTCCAGTTACTAAAGGTAGAAGGTTTATGACAAGCCTAGACTTCTCAGAGATTACTGAGGATAAACCTTTTAAACCTTTAACGGTGCCTCTTAAGAATCAAGTAGGGAGAAACTTTCAGGGAAGGGTTTCAAGCCTACATCGTGGGGGTGGTCACAAGCGTTTATACAGAGTTATTGATTTCAAAAGGGATAAGTTTAATGTGCCCGGTAAAGTGTTATCAATAGAATATGACCCTAATCGTTCAGCAAGAATTGCGCTTATTGGTTATGTAGATGGAGAGAAGAGATACATAATAGCCCCAGATGGCTTAAAGGTTGGCGATAAGGTAATCTCAGGAGAAAATGTTGACGTTCTTAATGGAAACGCACTCCCTTTAAGGAATATTCCAGTTGGAAATTTCGTTCATAATATAGAATTAAAACCCTTAGGGGGAGGGAAGCTCGCACGAGCCGCTGGGGCATCGGCACAACTCTTAGCTAAAGAGGGCGACTATGCACAGCTTAGGATGGGCTCTGCTGAGATTCGTTTAATTCATCAAAATTGTATGGCGACCGTTGGAAGGGTCGGTAACGTGGAGCATGAGTTAATAGTGATTGGAAAGGCTGGAAGAAGTAGATATATGGGAAAGCGTCCCCATGTGAGAGGTGTCGCGATGAATCCCGTGGACCATCCACACGGTGGTGGAGAGGGAAAGGCTCCACAAGGAAATCCTCATCCGGTGTCACCTTGGGGATGGGCTACAATCGGATATAAAACAAGAAAAAACAAGAGGACAAAGAAATTTATAGTAAAGCGTAGAAGAATTGGTTATGGAATGGATTAAGTTGGATTTCAGATTTCGGAGACGCATGTTTTTCAATCCGAATTCCGAAACCCCAAATTGAAGGAGAGGAAATGGCGAGATCGAAAAAGAAGGGGCCTTACATAGATCCAAAACTACTAAAGAAGGTTCAGTCAGCAAAGTCCTCAGGGGATCAACGCATTATAAAAACTTGGTCAAGGGGCTCAATGGTTATACCAGAGATGATAGGGCTTACTTTTGCTGTATATAATGGGAAGATGTTCATACCTGTGTATACAACAGAACATATGGTTGGACATAAGCTCGGTGAGTTTGCTCCAACTCGTACCTTTAGGGGTCATGGAGCAGGTGATAAAAAGGCAAAGGTTGAGAAGGCTCGGTAGGTATTTAGGGTAATAATATGGTATCAAAAGCATTGCTTAAATATACTAGAACATCACCAAAGAAGGCGCGAGTTATACTCGATTTAATAAGAGGGAGTGGCGTCGAAGAAGCCTTTGCAACCCTTGCATCTGTAAAAAGGAGGCATGCACCAATTATTGCTAAACTTCTTAAATCCGCTGTCGCCAATGCTAGTGAGAAAGGTCATACCGATACCGAATCTCTTTATATAAAGGAGGCATATGCCTCTCAAGGGCCTGCGATTAAAAGATTTAGACCGAGAGCAATGGGAAGGGCTTATCCCAGAAAAAGAAGAACAAGTCACATAACGCTTGTGCTTGAAGAAAGGGGGTTATAACTTGGGACAGAAGATCTGCCCGATAGGACTAAGGATCGGAATAACTAAAAGTTGGGATTCAAAGTGGTATGCGGAGAAGAAGAAGTATACAGAGCTTCTTCATGAAGATATTAAGGTTAGAGAACTCATTAAAAAGGGATTTTATCAGTCTGGGATTTCAAAAATCGAGGTAGAAAGGGCGGCTTCTGAAAAGGTAAGAATAGTAGTTCATGCCGCACGACCTGGAATGATAATAGGGCGAAGGGGACAGGAGATCGAATCTCTTAGGCGTGATTTGAGTAATATTACGGGTAAAGAAGTTTATTTGGATATTCGTGAAGTCAAACGCCCTGAGATAGATGCACAGCTCGCTTCGGAAAACATAGCGCGACAGATTGAAAGGCGTGTAGCTCATAGGCGCGCTATGAAAAGGGCAATGGCTTCTGCTATGAGACTTGGTGCACTTGGTATTAAGGTAATGGTTGCAGGAAGGTTAGGGGGATCAGAAATAGCAAGGAAGGAATGGTACCGCGAGGGTAGGGTTCCCCTTGCAACGCTTCGTGCAGATATTGACTATGGATTTGCCGAAGCAAAGACAACATATGGAGTAACAGGTATTAAGGTATGGATATTTAAAGGCGAGGTGTTGGAGAAGAAAGGACGACAACAATGAAAGTACAAATTACAAATACCAAATCACAAATTTTAAACAATTTTAAATTTCTAAATTCTAAACCTTTGGTATTTGAAAATTTGAATTTGTTTGTAATTTGGAATTTGATTATTGGTGCTTGTTCTTTTGTTGTGGCTAAATAATTACACTTCGTGAGGAAGAAGGATGCTTCAGCCGGCTAGGACAAAATATAGAAAGCAACAAAAGGGGAGAACAAGAGGGCTTGCAACAAGGGGCGCAACGCTTGCCTTTGGCGAATTTGGGCTTCAATCGCTCGAATGCGCCAGGTTGACTTCTCAGCAGATCGAAGCAGGACGTGTTGCGGTAACACGCCATGTCAAGCGTGGAGCAAAGCTCTGGGTAAGGATATTCCCTGACAAACCCGTGACAAAGAAGCCTGCTGAGACAAGGATGGGAAAGGGAAAGGGTGATATTGCTGGTTATGTTGCTCCGATAAAAAGAGGGACGATGCTCTACGAAATAAGCGGTCTTGCACCGGAAGTCGCTAAAGAGGCGCTTAGGCTTGCTTCACATAAACTACCTGTAAAAACTCGCATAGTTATTCGCGAAGAGGGGGTGCTTGCTGGATGAAGCCTGCTGAAACAAGAGAGCTTATTGGTGATGAATTAAAGAAAAAAGAAAGGGATGTAAAGGAGGAGCTTTTTAACCTAGAGGTTCAGCTTTCAACACGTCAAACAACTAATGTGTCGAGGGTAAAGAAGCTGAAAAAGGATTTGGCACGAGTGCTTACAGTTATGAGGGAGAGGGAGCTTGGCATAAGGAGAAGATAGTCAGAATGCGTAGAGGTAAAGTCAAAACAAGAGTGGGTGTAGTTACAAGTAACAAGATGAATAAGACCGTTGTCGTTGCTGTAACTCAGATTGTGCACCATCCGAAGTATGGAAAGCACGTAAAGAAGATATCGAGGTTCAAAGCCCACGATGAAAAAAACGATTGTAGAATCGGCGATAAGGTTTTTATTATCGAGACAAGTCCTCTCAGCCGTACAAAGAGATGGAGAGTGAGTAAAATCCTTGAGCGTGCAACGCTACTCAAAGCCGAACTACCCAAAGAGGATCTTGGGGAGAGAGGAAACGGAGAATGATTCAACCAACTAGTATTCTTGAGGCTGCAGACAATACCGGGGCGAAAAGGCTTTTCTGTATAAGGGTTATGGGTGGATCTAATAGAAAATATGCAGGGCTTGGTGATGTAATAGTAGTTTCAGTGAAGGAGGCCATACCCAACTCAAAGGTTAAAAAGGGAGATGTGCATAGGGCTGTAATCGTTCGTACTCGGAAGGAGCGAAGGCGCTCAGATGGCTCATACGTGAGGTTTGATGATAATGCTGCCGTGCTTATAACTAAGGAGAACGAACCGATTGGTACTCGTGTTTTTGGACCGGTGGCAAGGGAACTGCGTTCTAAAGGATTTATGAAAATAATATCACTTGCACCGGAGGTTGTATAACTCATGGAAGTGACTCAAGGGAAAGAGTTTCATATCAAAAGCGGTGATACGGTTTATGTAATTTCTGGTAAGGAAAAAGGAAAAACAGGGAAGGTTATAAGGATATTAAGGGATAAGAGAAAAGCAGTTGTGGAAAAACTAAATATAGTAAAACGCCATGCTCGTCCTTCACAAAAGAATCCTGGTGGAGGCATAATTGAGAAGGAGGCTGGAATTCACATATCAAACCTCATGATCTACTGTACAAAGTGTAGCCGTCCTGTAAGGATAGGACGAAAAAGGCTCTCAAGCGGAGAAAAGATACGTTACTGCAGGAGATGTGATGAGGAGATTAAGAGCTGATGGTTCCGAGACTAAAGCAATATTATAAGGATAAGGTTACTAAACTGCTCAAGGAAAGGTTTGGATACAAAAACCCAATGGAAATTCCACGATTAGATAAGATTGTGATTAATATGGGGCTTGGTACTCTCAGCGATGGCGGAAAAGAAAATAAAATCATAGATGATGCGGTTCAGGAAATTTCCATTATTACTGGACAGAAGCCAGTAGTAACGAGAGCAAGAAAATCAATCGCAGGGTTTAAGCTGAGAGAAGGTGCGACTATCGGTTGCATGGTTACATTACGTGGTGAAAGGATGTATGAGTTTTTTGATAGATTGGTTAATCTGGCCCTTCCCCGTGTTAGGGATTTTCGTGGAGTTTCTCCTCAGGCCTTTGATGGTAACGGTAATTTCACACTAGGACTCAGGGAACATACGATATTTCCTGAGATTGAGTATGGTCAGGTTGAAAAGGTAAAAGGAATGAATATAACAATCGTTACAACAGCAAAAAATGATGAAGAATCAAAAGGGCTTTTAAAGGATATGGGAATGCCATTTAGAGGGCGTTAAATAGAAATCGTAGGGGCAGGTTTCAAACCTACTCCTAGAAAAATGGAAAGAGAGGGACATATGGCGACAAAGTCAATGATGGAGAAGTTAAAGAGTAGGCCCAAGTTTAGAGTGAGACATAGAAATCGCTGCCCTCTCTGTGGGCGACCAAGGGCATATTTAAGGATATTTAATATGTGTAGGCTGTGCTTCCGACAGGCGGCTAGTTTTGGGAAGGTGCCAGGGGTTAAGAAGGCTAGTTGGTAACATGATACATGATACATGATATAAGATACAGGATTCGATGAATCTAAATTTCATGCATCATGAATCATGCATCTTGCATCATTATTCAAAAAGGGGTAATCGTAATGACAGATCCAATAGCTGATATGCTTACAAGGATCAGAAATGCTCTAAAGGCTCGTTTTGGCTTTGTAGATGTTCCTGCATCGAGGATTAAGTTTGACATCGCTAGGGTTCTTAAAGAGGAAGGATATATTAATGACTTCAAGGTGCTTGAGGATGGAATAAAGAAGATAATTAAGATAGAACTCAAATATACACCTCAAAAGGAATCAATAATAACGGAGATCCGCAGGGTCAGTAAACCCGGGCACAGGGTTTATGTTAATAAGAATGAAATACCTCGGATAAGGGGAGGGCTAGGAATTTATATCCTTTCAACCCCAAAAGGGCTTATGACGGGAATCCGGGCACGCCGCTCCGGAATCGGGGGAGAGATTATATGTGCAATCTGGTGAGGAAGGAATCATGTCGAGAATAGGAAGAAGATCGATTTCTATACCAAGTGGGGTAAAGGTGAACATCAAAGATGGATTAGTAGAGGTTTCAGGGCCAAAAGGGAGGCTTATAAGACATATTCCTTTTGGGATTAAGGTTAAGGTTGATATTACTCAGGTTAGTGTCGAGCGAAAAAGCGACGATAAAGAGCTTAGAGCACTTCATGGCCTAACACGTGCTCTATTATCAAATATGATTTTTGGTGTTGCTGAAGGATTTTCAAAGTCTCTTGATATTGTAGGTGTTGGTTACAAAGCCGAGCTTTTGGGGAAAAGTAACCTAAAGTTCAGCATAGGCTATTCAAAACCGGTCGAATTTTCTCTTCCTGAAGGGTTAGCAGTGAGGGTTGAAGAAAGAGGTACAAGGGTGATAATTCAAGGAATTGATAAAGAGGTTGTTGGTGAAACAGCAGCAAGGATTAAAAGGCTTAGGCTTCCAGACTCATACAAAGGTAAGGGAATAAGGTACTCAGATGAAATACTTAAACTCAAACCTGGTAAGGCAGGCGTGAAGAAATGATAAGAAAGAAGACTAGAAAGGAAAGACAGGACATAAGACACCGAAGAGTAAGAAGAAAGCTAAGGGGTACTTCTAATACACCTAGGCTTTCGGTGTTTAAGTCTTCTAAGCATATTTATGCAGAAATAATTGATGACATCAAAGAACATACACTCATAGCAGCATCAACACTTACGCCTAAGATTAGAGAGGCGCTTAATAATGAAGGGAAAAAGAAGAAGGTTGAAACTGCAAAATTAGTTGGAAAGTATATAGGAGAGATGGCTTTATCAAGGGGTATAAAGAAGGTGTGTTTTGATCGGGGCGGTTATCTTTACCATGGAAGGGTAAAAGCCTTCGCAGACGGGGCAAGAGAAGCAGGACTGGAGTTTTAGGAATTAGGCATTAGGAATTGGGAATTAGTAAAAAATCTTTTAATTCCGAGTTCCTAATTCCCAATTCCTAGATAGGAGGTAGATTTGCCAAAAGAAAGAGTTGATCCAAGTGGGCTTGAGCTGAAAGAAAAGATTGTTCATGTTAGAAGGGTTGCTAAGGTAACCAAAGGTGGAAAGAGGTTTCATTTTACCGTATTAGTTGTTATTGGAGACAATAAAGGCATCGTTGGAACCGCTCTTGGTAAATCTAACGAGGTTCCAGATGCTATAAGAAAGGCTATAGAAAAGGCAAAGAAGAATCTCATTAGGGTCCCAAGACATGGAAGTACTATTCCGCACGAAACTATTGGTCAACATGGTTCAAGTCGAGTTATTTTGCGACCTGCCGCTCCTGGTACTGGGGTTATTGCAGGTGGAGCGGTACGATCTGTTGTAGAGCTTTCTGGGATTCAAGATATTCTATCCAAGGTTTTAGGGTCAACAAACCCCCTTAATGTTGTTATAGCGGCAATAAAAGGACTGTCTTCACTAAGAACACCTGAGAATGTTGCTAGACTGAGAGGACGGGAGACAAAGGATTTAGACCTCCCTAAGTACTATCAGGAATGAAAAATTTGATGCGGTCTTTAGAATATGAACAAGCTAGAGTAATTATTAGGTTATTACCTGTGTAAAATACATTTTAGCGCAATATAACCTCGACATTAAGATGAATATAGACCGTTGAATTTTACAGTTGTTATTTCTAGGTGTGATAGGGTGATTATAAAATGTTAAATAAATTGATTCCTCCGGAAGGCGCAGTGAAGGATAGAAAGAGATTAGGTAGAGGTCCTGGTTGTCATGGGAAGACATCTGGAAAGGGACATAAGGGACAGAGATCGCGATCGGGTGGGAGGGTATCTCCCTGGTTTGAGGGAGGGCAGACTCCTCTTAAAATGAGGACCCCCAAGCGTGGGTTTAGAAGTTTTCAAAAGACCCTTTTTGACATAGTTAATGTTAAGGACTTAAATAATTTTAAAGATGGTGAAGTCGTAACCCCTGAAGAACTAGTGAAGCTTGGTTTTGTGAGTGGTAAGAAACCTGTGAAGATCCTTGGGGATGGGGATATTAATACTACACTTACTGTTAGAGCGCATGTTTTCAGTAAGGAAGCTAAAAGAAAGATCGAAGAACGAGGTGGGAAAGCGGAGATTTTATGAGTAGGAATATAGGAGCTATCCCTAAGATTCCAGAGCTTAATCGAAGGCTTCTATTTGCTGCCTTGATGCTCGTTGTTTATAGATTGGGTGTATTTGTTCCAACACCTGGGATTGATCCAGAGGAGCTTATAAAGCTTTTCGAGCAGACAAAGGGGACAATATTCGACATACTAAACCTGTTTTCAGGTGGAGCACTTGAGCGAGCTTCTATCTTTGCGCTAGGTGTGATGCCGTATATTACATCCTCAATCATCATGTCTCTTCTTGTGAAGGCATTCCCTACGCTTGAGGCTATGCAGAAAGAGGGAGAAGCTGGAAGGAGGAAGATCAATCAGTACTCTCGTTATGGCACTGTCCTAATATGTATTATCCAGGGACTAATGCTTGCTATCACGCTCGAAGGTGGGCTTGGTTCTGGCGCCTCAGTTGTTAGAGATCCAGGATGGATGTTTAGATTTACAACCGTTATGACTCTAACGGCTGGCACCCTTTTTGTAATGTGGATAGGTGAGCAGATTTCTGAGCGTGGAATAGGGAATGGCATATCTCTTATAATTGCTGCTTCAATCCTTACAAGAATGCCGGCTGCACTTTGGGATTCAGTAAGGCTGATTGAAACTGGTGAACTGACTGTATTTGGAATGCTTCTTCTTTTTGTGTTTATGGCTTTTATTGTTGGCTTAATAGTTTATTTTGAAAGGTCTTATAGAAAGATCCCTGTTCAATATCCTAGGCGGGTAGTAGGGAGAAAGGTCTATGGAGGTCAGGCATCTCATCTCCCACTTAAGGTAAACACAGCAGGAGTTATTCCGCCGATTTTTGCCTCTTCGCTAATGATCTTTCCAGCAACTATACTTAGTTTTGTAAACATACCCTATTTGAGGGATATCACCGATGTATTCCTAGGACAGGGTTTTATTTATAATTCGATGTATGCAGGTTTAATAATATTTTTTGCATACTTTTATACCGCTGTTATATATAATCCAGATGATCTTGCTGACAATCTAAGAAAAAACGGTGGCTTTATACCTGGAATTAGACCGGGAAAGAAAACTGCTGATTATATTGAAAAGATTCTTGGAAGGATTACCTTTATTGGTGCGATATACGTTGCAGCCGTGTGTGTGCTACCCTCTATTCTTCAGGGAGCGCCTTTTAATATACCCTTTTTCTTCGGTGGTACATCGCTTCTCATTGTTGTAGGAGTAACGCTTGATACTGTACAGCAGATTGAGTCCTTCCTAATTACACACAGTTATGAGGGATTTATAAGAAAAAGGGGAATGAAAGGGCCTAGAAGGTATGGAGTATAATCTATGAGACTTATAATTTTCGGACCGCCAGGTGCAGGAAAAGGCACACAAGCAGTTAAGATCTCTCAGGAGTACAAGGTCCTTCATATCTCTACAGGAGATATATTGAGGGCTTCAGTGAAAGAAGGGACTGAACTTGGAAAGCTTGCTAAAACATATATGGATAAGGGTGAATTAGTTCCTGATAACGTAATAATTGGAATAATAAAAGAGAGAATCACAACGCAAGATTCGCAGAAGGGATTTCTTCTCGACGGTTTTCCAAGGACGATAGAGCAAGCAGAGGCATTGGAAAAGATGCTTAATAAAGAAGGGCAAAGGATAGACAGTGTAATCTCTATTGAGGTGGATGATGAAGAGATTGTTAAGAGGATAACTGGCAGGCGGGTTTGCGAAAAATGTGGCTCAATGTATCATATTATTTTTGATCCACCAACAAATATGGGGTATTGTAACAAATGTGGGGGTGGGCTTTATCAAAGGGATGACGATAGTGAAGATGTGATAAGGACAAGACTTCAAGTTTATCGAAGGCAGACCGAGCCATTAAAGAAATTTTATAAAAAAGTAGGAATCTTAAAAAGGGTTGATGGGCTAGGTACGATTGATGATGTGTTTGAGAGGATCGAAAAGATATTAAAAGGTGTTGCTTAAATGATTTTTTTAAAGAGCGAAGAAGAAATAGAAAAGATTAGAAGAGCTTCAGATATAGTTGTCGAGGTTCTAGATAGGCTTAGTGAGGAAACAAAGCCTGGTGTTTCTACATGGGACCTCGATAAAATTGCAGAGGAGCTTACCTTAAGAAAAGGAGCCATACCAGCTTTTAAAGGGTATCGAGGTTATCCTGCCTCTGTTTGCTTCGCTGTTAACGAAGAGGTTGTTCATGGAATTCCATCAAAAAAGAAGATATTGAAAGAGGGCGATATTGTAAGCCTGGATTTTGGTGCGTATTTTGACGGATTCTATGGCGATTCAGCAATCACCGTGCCAGTAGGTAAGGTATCTCAACTTGCTGATAGCCTGCTTCTAGTAACGAGGAATTCTCTCTATGAGGGAATCAAAATGGCCCGGGCGTCTAATAGGCTTTTTGACATTTCTCAAGCTATTCAAAATTGCGTCGAGAATGAGGGATTCTCAGTTGTGAGGGCCTTTGTAGGACATGGAATTGGGAGGAAGCTTCACGAGGATCCTCAGGTACCCAATTTTGTTCCAGAGAATGGACACTGGGGAAAGGGCATTAGACTTAAACCTGGTATAGTAATCGCGATCGAGCCAATGGTTAATGTTGGAAAGCCTGATGTCAAGGTTTTGGGTGATGGTTGGACTGCTGTGACTGTGGATGGTACCCTTTCCGCTCACTTTGAGCATACTGTTGCAATACTCGAGGATGGCCCTAAGATTTTAACCGAATTTAGACAGTGAGGAGGTTATGCCGAAAGAGGAAAGAATAGAGTTTGAGGGTACAGTTATTGAGGCGCTTCCAAATGCTATGTTTAGAGTGGAGATTGAAGGTGGTCCAAAGATACTTGCTTATGTCTCGGGAAAGATGAGGACTCATTTCATCAGAATCCTTCCTGGTGATAAAGTAAAAGTGGAGCTATCACCCTACGACCTCACTAAAGGAAGAATAACATACAGGATGAAAAAATAGTAACCTTTCGGCCACTAAGGCACAAAGGCACAATGAGGAATATTAGTTTAAAAAAAATAGGTTCGGAAGTCAGAAGCCAGAACACAGAACACAGAAGGAGGCTATCTTCTAACTTCGTGTCTCAGTGTCTTTGTGGCTGAGTAGTTACAGGAGATAAAAGAGGAGGAGTTTAAGTTGAAAGTAAGGGCATCAGTGAAGAAGATTTGTGATAAATGCAAGATAATAAAAAGACGTGGAGCAATTCGCGTAATCTGTAATAACAAAAAGCATATGCAAAAACAAGGTTAGGAGGTAACCGGATGCCAAGAATAGCAGGTGTAGATATTCCACCGAATAAACGGATTGAAGTTGGCCTTACTTACATTTATGGGATAGGCCGACCGACGTCAAGGAAGATTCTTGCGCAAGCGGAGGTTGACCTAAATAAGCGCTCAAAGGACTTAAACGAGCAGGAGACAGCCAAGATTAGGGACATAATTGAAAGGGATTGCACGGTTGAGGGTGAATTACGAAGAGAGGTTCAGACAAATATCAAACGCTTCATCGAAATAGGCTGCTATAGAGGAACGAGACATAAGCTCGGTCTTCCAGTTCGTGGGCAACGGACGCGTTCTAATGCTAGAACTAGGAAGGGACCAAGAGGCACGGCTATTACAAGAAAGAAAAAGCTCAAGGGTTAAATGAAACTACAAATTCCAAATCACAAGCACCAAATTCCAAATAACAAACATTAAGGCTTAGAATTTGGAATTTTAGATTTGTTTATTGGGCTTGTTCTTAATCTGGAGGTGAATGTTGGCTAAGAAAAAGGCGGCTAAAAAGAGCAAAAAGGTTGCAGATCAGGGTGTGGCTCACATTCAGGCTACATTCAATAACACTATAATTACTATAAGTGATAACCAGGGAAACGTTATCGCTTGGTCAAGCAGCGGCGCAAAGGGATTCAAAGGTACAAGAAAAGGAACACCATTTGCTGCTCAGATTGCTGCTGAGGATGCTGCAAGGAAAGTGGTAGCGCATGGAATGAAAAGTGTTGTCGTATATGTCAAAGGGCCTGGTCCAGGAAGAGAACCGGCCATCAGATCTCTTCAGTCTGCAGGGCTTAGAATAACAATGATTAGAGATGTTACTCCACTTCCTCATAATGGTTGCAGACCAGCTGGAAGAAGAAGGGTATAGATACAGGATATAGATACAGGATGCAGGATACATGATACAAGATGCATGTAAAAACTCCCATGAATTGTACATCATGCATCGTGCATCGTTGTTCGTGGCTCGTGTATCAAATCATGAATCACGAAATCCGCGATAGAAAAAGGGAGGTTAACGGATAAGTGGCAAAATACACTGGGGCTGTTTGCAGGCTATGTAGAAGGGAAGGAATAAAACTATTCCTTAAAGGAGATAGGTGTTACACAGAAAAGTGCGCAGTAGAGAGGCGTCCTGACCAAGTTCCTGGGGAGCACGGTCTAAGACGTCCTAAGTTTTCTGAGTTTGGGATTCGACTAAGAGAAAAGCAAAAGGTGAGACGAATTTATGGTCTTACTGAAAGGCAGTTCAGAAGGTATTTTGAAAGGGCTTCCCGTGTCAAGGGTATTACAGGTGAGCTTCTAATTTCTTTTCTGGAAAGAAGGCTTGATAACGTTGTATACCGTCTTGGTTTTGCAGGTTCGAGGAATGAGGCACGGGTGATAGTGCGCTATGGGCATATTCTTATTAACGGTAGGAAATTGGATATACCATCATATCAAACTAAGCTGGGTGATGTTATTGAGGTAAAGGATAGAAGTCAAAAGCTTGATAGAATTAATAAGTCGCTTGAAATCCTTGCAAGAAGAGGTCTTCCTGATTGGCTTGAACTTGAGAAAGAGAATTATAAAGGAATAATTAAAAGGCTTCCACAAAGGATAGATGTTACGTTTCCAATAGAAGAGCAGCTTATAGTGGAATTCTATTCAAGAGTCTGATCATTAATGGGATATTTTTAATATCAATTTTGAAAAAGCACCCTATAACTAACAAAGGGAGGGAGGCAAGGTGAAGGATTTTCAGAGAAATTGGCAGGAACTTATAAGACCAAAAAGGCTTGATAAGGATGAGAAGGATTCTAGTATAGTTTATGGGAAATTCATATGTGAGCCGCTTGAACGCGGATATGGAGTTACTTTTGGAAACGTTTTGAGGAGGGTATTGCTATCCTCTATCCAAGGGCCTGCAATTACATCACTTAAAATTGAAGGAGTGCTTCACGAATTTTCTACTATCCCTGGTGTTAAGGAGGACGTGACGGAGATTGTATTGAATCTCAAGGGAATAGAGCTCAAAATGCATACCTATGAACCTCAGTTAATTACAGTCAGTGCTATGGGAGAATGCGACGTAAAGGCAGGTGACATTATCACCGGGCATCAGATTGAAATCCTTAATCCAAGTCACCACATAGCCACACTCTCAGAGGGGGCAAAGCTTGAGATGAACATGACAGTAGAAATGGGGCGTGGCTATGAACCTGTGGAAAGGCGAGGCGATACTCAAAGAGCGATAGGGGTTATACTAATTGACGCTCTTTTCTCACCTGTGAGGAAGGTAAATTATAACGTTACGAATGCTAGAGTTGGCAGACGAACTGATTACGAAAGGCTCACTCTTGAAATCTGGACAAATGGGATAATTGTTCCAGAGGATGCACTTGCTTATGCAGCAAAAATACTGCGGGAGCAACTTAAGGTCTTTTTAAATTTTGATGAAGAGGAAATAGATGCCGTCGTCGAGGTTGAGAAGAAGAGGGAGATAGTCGGGACAGAGGCTGTTCTTTTTACTACTATTGATGATATGGATCTCTCAGCAAGGTCACTCAATTGTCTAAGAAAGGCAAATATTGTCTATGTGGGAGAACTAATCCAGAAAACCGATGAGGAGCTATTAAATCTTGAAAACTTTGGCAAGCGTTCTCTTATGGAAACAAAAGATAGGCTTACGGAACTGGGTCTTGGTCTTGGTATAAAGCTTAACCAGGAGATCTTTGAATCAGAAAGGGCCAAGCGCTTAAAAGAGAAAAGGGTTTCAAGTTAGGAATTGGGAATTAGGGATCAGGAATTGCTATACAAATTTTTTAATTAATACCGAATTCCTAATTCCTGATTTGGAGGCTGTGTAATGAGACATAGAAGAGTCGGACGAAAACTCGGTGTTGTTACCAAACACAGAAAAGCATTATTCCGAAACATGGTTACGGATTTTTTTCGTAATGGAAGGATCGAGACGACGGATACAAGGGCTAAGGAATTAAGAAGAATTTCAGAAAAGATTATAACACTTGCCAAGCGGGGTACGCTTCATGCAAGAAGACAAGCTGCATCAGTAATTAGAGACAAAGAGGTTTTGAAAAAGTTATTTGATGAAATAGCTTCTAAGTACAAAGAACGTCCTGGGGGTTATACAAGGATTGTAAAACTCGGTTCTAGACGAGGAGACAACGCTCCGATTTCCTTATTGGAGCTTGTTGAAGAGGCATTTGAGCCTAAACGCAAAAAGAAATCAAAAGCTACGCCTAAAGCGCCAAAGCCTGTAAAAGAAAAGCCAAAAGCTAAAAGCCAGAAAAAAGAGGCAGCAGAAGAGCTAGGGTTAATTGAAGGGGAAAAACCCAAAGAAGTCTCACCTCCACAAGAAGAAACCGCACAAGAAACAATTTTGGAGCCTGAAAAGAAAACCGAATAGATTACATTCCCTTTCTCTGGACTTAAGAATTTTTTAACCATTCCTATTATGCTCTTGACATCCACCCCTAAAGTGTGCTATTAGTGAAAATAGATCAGAGGTATGGAGCATGGGAATGGGGGTAGTTT
>LDXN01000026.1 GCA_001443445.1 Candidatus Dadabacteria bacterium CSP1-2
AAATTTTATATGTCTTTATAGATTCATCTAAAACTGGCGATATAAACTCTTTAATATTGCGCTCCATAATTAAAACCTCCCTTTCTTCAATGAAATTAGGTGGATACATTGTAGGTTCAAAAAACGTGCCAAAAGGTGTGAAATCGGTAGAACTTTTCACGATCAGCTCCCCTAAGAGGCACATAGTTTTCTCTCTCAGTTCCCTCCATTACTGAATGAAACCGCCTTTTGATAACCTTTCTATAAGTTCAAATGAATCTACTTTTAAAAGTTCGGCTAACTTTTCAAAAGAAATCTTTCCTTGTGTATAAGCTTGGACTGCCAGCTTGCAGTATATCTCGGGAAGACGATCGGGCTGTTTTACTCTCTCTTCTGTGAATCCAAAAAGGGCTTCTTCTACTGTAGCAGGGTCTATTTGCAAAAGTTTCTCTAGCTTGGGTCTTCTTATGTATCCCAAATCTTTTAACCTGTATATCATTGCCTGATAACTCACGCCAAAGTATCTTTTGAGCTGCACAACCTCTTTAGCCTCTAGCCTGTTTTTTGCATAAAGACTTACAAGTTTTGAGACACTAGCCTCTGGCATAAGGAAATTTGCTGCGAATAAATTGGCAATGCGCTCTATTGGTTTTTTAGGCTCTCCACTGCCGTTTGTTATAACCTGACAAATCGGATAACCTTTTTCTCTGTCCTTTAGGTAATGACAGTACTCGTGGGCTGCTGTAAAAAACTGTCTGCCTTTACTTTGAGATGAGTTTATGAGCATAAAAGCCCCTTTATCTCTGCTGTAGATAAAAGCACCGTCAACCGGGGATTCTTCCATGTTCATCCTTACAACACGAACCCCTTGAGTTTCCATCAGGAGAAAAATGTCTCTTATAGGCTCTTCCCCTAAGCTCAATCTTCTTCTCTCATCTAGGGCCAATTTTTCGGAATACTGGTATGTCTGACTGAAGTTACTTAAGATACTGGAGGGCGGGTCGGGATAAATAGGAGCAATAGGGTGGAGGATTTCTCCTGTAGCTTCTTCTAAGAAGTAATAATCCTCACAGAATTCCTTGAACTTTCTGATTTCTTCTTTGTCTTTCTCGTTTATTTGCGCCGTTCTTAGAGCTAGAGCGAAGTCTTCTCTTTTAGTGTCCATGAAATAACTTGCTTCTTTACTGAAAACTGAAGCAATTTTCGACAGTACTTCGAGGCTGGGATTTCTTTTGCCGGACTCAACCATTGAAATAAACTCCTTCGATACTCCCACTTTTACAGCAATCTCTTCCTGTGTTAATGCCTCAGATTCTCTCAGACTTTTAATTTTTTCCCCAATCATTTCAGTTAACCTCTTTTGTTAAATGCCGTAATAATATAACTAATAGTTAACTTTTGTCAAGTGCACTACAAAAATTTGATAATAAGTTTGCTTAAATATCCGTTTATGAAGAGCTGGAAGTAGCTCTGTGAAACTATACTAAGCTTATAACCGTCTAATAGTAGGCAAAGACTAGTATATTACTTTGTATTGACAGTATATTACTTTTATTTAATAAAAATCGTGCTTACGTGAGGTAATTCATAATGAAGGAATACGATATTATCATAATCGGGGCAGGAAGTGGTGGACTTAACATCGCAGGTTTTATGAATCGTGCGGGTTTTAAGGTGCTTCTTATTGACAAAAGTGACGAACGTATCGGTGGTGACTGTCTAAACTCCGGTTGCGTACCGAGTAAGGCATTGATACATGTTGCTCGTCTTCTGAAGGATGCAAATGAAGCAAGTAGGTTCGGTCTTACTGTCAATGGGAAAGCCGACATCAAAAAGGTATTAGGCTATGTAAAGGAAAAACAAGAAGTTATTAGGGTTCATGAAAATGCAGAGCACTTCCGCAAGATCGGAATGGACGTTGTGCTTGGAGAAGCCCGGTTTGCAGGCCCTGATTCTGTAACAGTTGGAAATGAGACATATCGTGGCAAGAAAATAATCCTAGCGACTGGCTCTCGTCCACGAAAGCTGGATGTACCAGGGATAGAAAAGGTGAAATATGAGACTAATGAAACAATATTTGATCTAGATAAGCTTCCCGATCATCTGGTTGTTATTGGCGGCGGGCCAATTGGGATTGAGCTAGGTCAGGCTTTCCGGCATCTCGGTTCAAAAGTTACAGTAGTAGAGATGGATACAAAATTTCTACCAAAGGAGAGCCCAGAGATTGCAGATGTGCTGCGACGACGATTGGAATCCGAGGGAATAAGTTTCATTTTCAATGCAACTGTTAAGGAGTTTACCTCACCTAATCAGGCAGTCATTGTCAACAAGGATAAGAAGGAGATACGAATCGATTTCGATACTATGCTCGTGAGTATCGGGAGGGACTATAATATAAATGGTTTATCTCTCGAGAAGGCTGATATAGAACTTGATGAGACTGGAAAAAGGCTCAAGGTAGATGAGCACCTTCGCACAACAAATAAACGCGTCTATGTTTCTGGGGATGTCGCTGGCTCCTACCAGTTCACTCATGCCGCTGAGGTTCACGCAGGTGTCATCATCAACAATTTCTTCTCTCCATTTAAGAAAAAGCTTAACAATGACCATATGGCCTGGGTGACCTATACAACTCCGGAGATTGCTACTTTTGGCTTGAATGAGGAAGAGCTTAAGAAGCGCGGAATATCATATGAAAAAATTGTTTTTGATTTTAATGAGGATGACAGGGCAATTGTTGATGAGGCTCAGGATGGAAAGCTTCTGCTATTCATTGCAAAAGATAAAATCCTCGGTGGCTCTATGGTGGCGGAGAACGCTGGGGAGTTAAGTCAGGAACTCATCCTTGCTAACTCAAGCGGGCTTAAGCTCAAGCATATCTTTGGCAAGGTATACCCGTATCCTACAGCAAGCCGAGTGAATAAAAGGATTATCAGCTTATACTACGCAAATAAGTTGACCCCTTTTGCAAAAAGGGTATTGCACCTTTTCTATGGATGAGTTTCCTTAGAATTTTTGAAGTTGCCAGGTTTTCTGGAAATAAAGAGGTGATTTCCGGCACGGCCTTCGTCAATAAGGCGAAGATAGGTATCAAAGTAGATAATATGGTAATCGGTGTTTTCTTTTCCTTGCTCCTTTACAATAGCGTCGTAATGTTTTTTATAGGCATCGCCCCATAACTTATTTTGAATTCTAAAATCCTCTACGTATTCAGTGACCTCGAGTATACGAAATCCGGCTTCCTTGAGTTTAGATTTATAACCATCTACCGTGTCGTAGTATTGTGGAATAAGATAGCCGCGAGCCATGTTCTCGATAATCTCAGGATCATCTGGCATATCTATGGTACCACTTAATAAGGCAAATATACCGTTAGGTTTTAGAACACTAATGACCTGTTGGAAAAGTCCTATCTTGTCCTTGAACACATTCATTACATTGATGCTAATTGCTAAATCAAAAGTGCTATCTGGGAATGGCATTTCCATAGCGTCACCAAGATGGAAGGTTACACGGTCACTCAGGCTAGACTCCTTTGCAAATTTTCTTGCCCGTTCTACTCCAACATCTGAAATATCTATCCCCATTATACGGCATCCGGTTTTTTCAGCTATGTAAATAGCTGGACCTCCTACGCCACTTCCGATATCCAATACATAGGTGTCTCTCTTTATACCGGTTTTTCGAATTAGCTCATCAAGATACCACGGTGTGATAAAAGACTGTTGTCCAATATCCTGGTCTCCCCAGATGCTTTTTCGGATTAGCTGATTGGCAGGACTATCTAGTTTATGTAACGTTGAGTAATCAAGTCCCTTATTTGTTTCCATTTTCTCCTCTCCTTTAACTTACTCATTTTATTAGATAATTCAACAAATCCAAGAAATCTGATAAAATCTCGTTATGGAAAATTTTTATAATTTATTTGCTTTTCAGATTAATGAAGCTATATTTAAATAAGCATGAAATATCTAAGCTTTTTCTTAGCCCTAACCACATTTCTCTGCTACACAGGTATTTGTGCAGATGTCAGTTACTCAAATAATACTAGCGAGATAACAACAAATACGAGTTGTCACGGAACTAAAAAGCAAGACACTTCCAGCTCAGCAATTTCCTACAAGAACTCAAATCATATAAACCATAAAATAGATATGTGCCAAGTTGCACTTCCTAATGCTCCACAAGGTTATGATTTAAATCAAAGTCATATTATTTTATCTTCACTGGCTGTTTATGTGCCTATGTTAGAAATTAATAAAGCTACTGTACTTGTCTTTAGTTTTAACATTAAGGAACACCATCCACCTGAGTTATTTCTATCTAATTCTTCCTTCTTACTTTAATATCCACCCTGGTCTAACCTCTGCTTAGTGTATAGCTCTAAAAGTCTATCACTATCTTTATATCGTTATCTGACTTCCCGGCAGAGGTAAGGTACCAAATAAATCCTTTTATAAAACTGTAAAAATAAGGTAGGAGGTGTAGAGCCACGGGGAAAAGAGTTAAGGGCAAAAAAATAATTAAGGGAATCAGTATTATGCTAGGTTTGCTGATTTCATTAGTCTTTACAGGGTGTGCACGCACGAAAGGGGAGTTTATCAAGCTCAGCACTGACATTTATCCACCAAAATCGGAGGCCCAAGAGATTCTACTTATTCAGAACGGTATTGATAGATCCTACAAAGAGATTGGTCTTGTGAAGGCAAAGGGAAATCGGTATACCAAGGATGAGGAATGCCTTGAGAAGATACTTCAGATTGCCAAAGAAGCTGGGGCAGATGCGGTTATAAAAGCCCATGTGGAAAAAACGGAGAGGTTAGTTTCCCGGCAAATCACTGCGGGTAAGTTCCCCATGTCCAGGAAATATAAGGTAAAAGAGCCAGTTTGTGAGGGAACTGCCGTTGTATTTACGGGAAATGGAGCAAGGTAGTAGTTATATAAAAATTCTTCAAAAAGGAGGCTACAAACCATGATTAGACCTAGTAAGTCGCTTATAGCTTTGGGAATAGGTGTGTTCTTGCTATCTATCTCCGTTACTTTTGGAGAGACTAAGGATAGGAAAGAAGTTACGATCAAAGGTCGGGTTATAGACCCGGTTTGTTTGATAACCATGAACATGAAAGGAGAGGGACACAGAGAATGTGCTCTTAATTGTGCTAAGGCTGGAGAGGACTTGGCACTCATGGATGAAAAAGGAAAAATCTATCCTATCCTTCCGGAGAAAGCTGTTACAAATCCTAATCAACCTGTTCTCGATTATGTTGAGAAAACAGTCACGGTTAAAGGAACACTTATCGAAAGTGGTGGGGTTAGTTATATCATGATTAAAGAGGTTAAAGGTAGTTAATCAAAATTTGATCAGATAAGGAGGTGATAAATATGAAAAGGATATTACCGCTAGCAATAGCTTTCGTAGTACCCATTTTGCTTTTCTCTTTCTTAGGAGTGTTTCCTGGAAGTGCTTCTGAGGAAGAAGATGTTGACAAAATGATAGAGACTGCCACAACCCCTGAGGATCATATAAAGATTGCAGAGTATTATGAAAAACAAGCCAAGAAAATGGAGGAAAAGGCAAGGTTGCATGGCACCTTGGCTGATTCGTACAAGAATAGAGGTAAGCCTTTTTCTGGACTTGCTAAACACTGCTCTGATCTTTCAAAGAAGTATATGGAAGCTGCTAAAGACTATAAGACTATGGCGATGGAACATATGAAGATGGCTCAGGATATGCAAAAGCAGTAGCAATGGCTTCCCCAGGTGTGGAAGAAACCTCTCCTGCCTGGGGAAAAGCCTATAACATTTATTCTGCATAAGATTTACGCGTGTTGTGAAAAGCTTTGAGTGGATTTCTATAAGGAGGTGTAAAGATGAGACTCGTTCTAGCATTAATAATAGTCTCAATTGGGCTTAGTGCTTTTGCCGATGAGACTACGCCCCTTAAATCCCTTGTCGAAGAAGCCTTGGAGAAAAACCCTGAGATACTGAGAGCAAAAGCCGAGTGGGAAGCAGCTACTAAGCGTCCCTCTCAAGCAGGTTCCCTTCCCGACCCAATAGTTGGAGTTGGTTGGAGAAATGTAAGATTTGATCGTATAACCCTTACCGAAGACCCAAATAGTATGGTTACGTTCTCACTCTCACAGGAATTTCCCTTTCCAGGAAAGCTTTCCCTTAGAGAAAAAGTAGCTCAAGAGGAAGCGCAGGCTCAGGAAAAATTGTATGAAGCTACTTTAAGAAGGGTGATAGCAGATCTTAAAGAAGCCTATTACAACTGGTTCTTAGTTGATAAGTCCATAGAAATTACTCTTAAAAATAAAGACCTTCTTGAAAAATTTCTAAAAGTTGCTGAGGCGAAATACGCTGTAGGGAAAGGAATACAGCAGGATGTGTTAAAAGCTCAGGTGGAGGTATCAAGATTTATTGAACAGCTTCAGCTTCTTGAAGAAAGAAGGGGAATTGTAGAAGCCAGAATAAGAAGCATATTAAATCGTCCACCTGATTCTCCACTTGTAAAGCCGGAGGTTGTAGAGAAGTCTCCCTTCATTCTAACAGCGGAGGAGCTTTATAAGCTTACTAAAGAAAAAGCTCCCCTTCTTAAGGTGAAGGAGAATCTTATTGATAGACAAGAAGAGGCCTTAAAGCTTGCCAAGAGGGAGTACTATCCTGACTTTGCTTTAGGGGTTGCCCCTGCCGTAATGGGGATGGAAAGTGGTGGGGTGGAAGGTGCCTGGGAGGTAACACTTGGGGTAAAAGTGCCGCTCTATTTTTACCGCAAACAAAGGTTTGGAGTTCAGGAGGCGGTTTCACAGCTTCAGGCGGCGCGGGAAGATTACACAAGCACAAACCAATCCTTATTTTTTAACGTTAAAGATCAATACCTGGTTGCTAAGACGTCGGAGAATCTTCTCAAGCTTTTTCAAGAAGGTATAATTCCACAGGCTGCTTCATCACTTGAGTCCGCAATCACAGGGTATCAAGTTGGGAATATAGACTTTCTTACGCTCCTGAACAATCTTGTAACTCTTTTTAATTTTGAAATCACATATTATACGTATCTTACGAACTATCAGACAGCACTCGCAAGAATTGAAGAAGTTGTTGACATGCCTTTAATTAAGTGAACTTTGTAAGTAATAAGGCTCAGGAGGTTTAAGAAATGAAAAAAACAGGTTTGAGTAAAGTATTAAAGCTCGGTGCGCTAGGGGTTTTAGTTCTTATTGTATTGGTATTTACCTTTTTATATATGTCGAAGACCGAGCTAAATGGGGAAACCAATCAAGGAAAAGGCATGGAGAGTGCTGCTCCAAAGGAGATGCTTATGGGTAATCAGGGAGTGGAAGAAGAAACAGAGCACGAAGGGATGAAGATGGAAGAGGAGAAAGGAATAGAAACTCCGCAGAGCCCTGAGGGATTTACAGGAGTTCAGATAACCCCTGAAAAACAGCAGCTTATAGGGGTTAAGACTGATGAAGCGGCTACAAGGAAACTTATAAGGGATATTAGAACAGTTGGGATAATTGAGGCTGATGAGACAAAGATTGCACGGGTTAGTATAAAATTCAGTGGGTGGATAAAGGATATGTTTGTGGATTATGTGGGGAAATACGTAAAGCGCGGGGAACCGCTCTTTACAGTTTATAGCCCCGAGCTTGTCTCTACTGAAGAAGAATACCTTCTTGCCCTAAAGGCACAGGACTCATTTGGAAAAAGCTCATTTCCGGAAATATCTTCAAGCGCAAAATCCCTACTTGAGGCTACGCGTAGAAGGCTACTTCTCTGGGACATTCCGGAAAGCGAGATACAAAGAATTGAGAAAACAGGAAAGCCTCTTAAATATCTTACTCTTTACTCACCTATAAGTGGCTATGTCACAAAGCGTGAAGCCTTTCCAGAAAAGATGATTGTGCCCAATGACGTTGTGTTTGAGATTGTGGATCTATCAACCGTGTGGCTTCTTGCAGACATCTATGAATATGAGCTTCCACTAGTTAAAGAGGGACAGGAAGCGACCATCACTCTTTCTTACTACCCGGAAGAGGTTTTCCATGGAAAGGTTACCTACGTTTACCCCACCCTAGAGACAAAAACCAGAACAGTAAAAGCGAGGTTTGAATTTGGGAATGAGGATATAAAACTAAAGCCGGGTATGTATGCCAATGTGGAATTAAAGGTTCCTCTTGGAGAGAGCCTCTCTGTATCAGAGGATTCCGTCATTGATACAGGAGAGAAACAAATCGTATTTGTTGCAATGGGAGACGGCTACTTCGAACCCAGAGAAGTTAAAGTCGGACGTAAAGCCGAGGGGTACTATGAAGTTTTAGATGGGGTAAGAGAAGGTGAAAAGGTTGTAAGAAGTGCTACCTTCCTTGTAGATTCCGAAAGCCGTCTTAAGGCAGCGCTAGAAAGTTTTGGTATGCCTGGACACGAAGGAACGGAGCCTGTTTCCGAAGCTCCAAAAGCAGATCCAAAGGAAGTCAACATCTCCTTCTCAACAGATGGTGAATTCCCCAATGTAGGTGACAACACCTTTAAAATCACTGTGACTGATATGAATGGGGATCCTATAAAAGACGCTAAAGTAGATATTCTGCTCCATATGCCTGGTATGCCCTCTATGGGAATGCCTGCTATGAATATCCCGGCTATAGGAAAGCCTGTTAAGGATGGTTTATATGTGGCAGAAGTCAATATTCCCATGGGTGGGCAATGGCATGTAAGGGTTACTGTAACAAGACCCGGAAAACCTTCTGTCTCAAGCGTCTTTGAGATTAATGCAAGTTAAAGGAGTAAGAGCTTATGATTAATAGGATTATCGAATTTTGCGCCCATAATAGATTCATCGTGTTCCTCTTTATCAGTATGGCCATATTCGCCGGACTCTACTCGATGAAAAATATCACGCTCGACGCCATTCCTGATCTCTCGGACACGCAGGTAATAATCTACTCACGCTGGGATCGTAGCCCCGACATCATGGAAGATCAGGTCACCTACCCGATTATCACCGCCCTACTCGGTGTGCCCAGAGTAAAGGATATTCGCGGCTTTTCCGACTTTGGCTTTTCTTACGTCTATGTCATCTTCGAGGATGGAACAGATATCTATTGGGCGCGGTCGCGCACATTGGAATATCTGAGCAATATCCTGCCGAGGCTCCCTGAAGGAGTGAAGGTGGAACTCGCACGCGACGAGACAGCCGTGGGCTGGGTGTTCCAGTACGCACTGGTGGATACCACCGGGAAATACGACCTAGCGCAACTGCGGACGCTACAGGATTGGTATCTCCGGTATTACATCCAGGCTGTTCCGGGCGTTGCGGAGGTAGCACCCGTTGGCGGCTTTGTCCGTCAGTACCAGGTGAACCTCGATCCGAACGCGTTGCTGGCTTACAAGATTCCGCTGGATAAGGTGATTCAGGCTATCAGAGAGGGAAATAACGATGTGGGGGGACGGCTAGTGGAGTTTACTGGCCGAGAATACATGGTCAGGGGTCGCGGGTATATCCGCTCGGTAGCTGACGTTGAGAACATTGTAATCAGCACAAATATGGAAACCGGTACGCCGATTCTAGTAAAGCATCTTGGCACGGCGGCGTTGGGTCCGGACATTCGGCGAGGGATTGCTGAGCTAGATGGAAAAGGTGATGTAGTGGGTGCTATTGTGATCATGCGCTATGGCGAAAATGCGTTAAAGGTCATCAATCGAGTTAAGGCTAAATTGGCCGAGATCGAACCCTCACTGCCTCCGGGTGTAAAGATTGTTACGGCTTACGATCGTGCAGATCTAATTGAGCGTTCGATTGAAACACTGAAAGGCACGCTCATCGAGGAAATGGCTATTGTGAGTCTAGTGATCCTCATCTTCCTTTGGCACATTCCAAGTGCCATAATTCCGATAATCACTATTCCTATCGTAATAATCATCTCCTTCCTTCCCATGTACTGGATGAAGCTCACGGCCAATATTATGTCGCTTGGCGGCATCGCCATAGCCATTGGAGCAATGGTGGACGCATCCATTGTCCTGGTTGAGCAACTGCATAAGAAGCTCGAACGCTGGGAGGCAGAGGGACGGCCGGGCGATTTCAAAGATGTCGTCATCAGCGCGGTCAAGGAAGTTGGTGGGCCGAGCTTCTTCGCGCTGCTTGTGATCGCCATCGCGTTCATGCCGGTCTTCACACTGGAAGCCCAGGAGGGGCGGCTCTTCAAGCCACTGGCGTTTACAAAGAATTTCTCTATGGCGATCGCCGCCGTGCTGGCAATCACGCTTGTTCCCGCAATTATAATGCTTGTCATTCGCAGGAAGGAATTTAACTTTCGTCCCCGTTTGCTCCGTAAGCTTGCTAATGCCATCCTCGTTGGAAAGATCCACAGCGAGGAGAAACATCCGATCAGCCGTCCGCTGATGAGGATGTATCATCCGGTGGTGGAATTTGTCCTGCGACATCAATGGGCAACGATCACCGGAGCGGTTCTCGTTGTGTTGCTTACAATTCCGATCTTTTTCCGGTTAGGGTCGGAATTCATGCCGCCGCTTGATGAAGGTGTGCTGCTCTATATGCCGACAACGTTGCCAGGCATCTCCGTGACCGAAGCGCAAAAACTCCTTCAGGTGCAGGATAAGATTCTGAAATCCTTTCCCGAAGTGGAGCGGGTATTCGGCAAAGCAGGGAGGGCGGAAACCGCCACCGATCCGGCCCCCTTTTCGATGATGGAGACGGTGGTTGCCCTTAAACCACCGTCTGAATGGCCGAAGGTACCGCGCTGGTATTCCTCTTGGGCACCAGAGTGGTTACAAAATATATTGCGTCGCTTCTGGCCCGATCATAAGAGCACACAGGAACTGATCTACGGGCCTGGTGGATTAAATGAAGCTCTGCAACTTCCCGGCGTAGTCAACGCCTGGACGATGCCTATCAAGGCCCGCGTGGACATGCTTACAACGGGTGTGCGAACCCCCGTGGGCATCAAGATCCTTGGCTCAGATTTGAATAAAATTCAAGAAATTGGTCAGCATATTGAAATGGTGCTCAAAGATGTGCCTGGCACAACAAGTATCTTTGCCGAACGCACGGCAGGCGGCTATTTCCTGGATTTCGCTCTCAAGCGCGAAGAACTGGCTCGCTACGGCTTCACGATTGGACAGGCAGAAATGGCTATCATGTCAGCCATAGGCGGTGAAAATATCACCACAACAGTCGAGGGTCGGGAGCGTTATCCAGTCAACGTTCGTTACCTGCGCGATTACCGCAGCACTGTGGATCGGCTCAGGCGGGTCTTGGTTCCAACCATGGACGGGGCGCAGATTCCGATGACTCAAATCGCTGACATTAAGCTGCTTTACGGCCCCAGCATGATCCGTGATGAAAATGGTCGCTTGAGTGGCTATGTCTATGTGGATGTCTCCGGACGCGATATCGGCAGTTATGTGACAGAGGCAAAAAAAGCCGTGAGAGAGAAGGTGAAACTGCCGCCAGGCTATACGCTCGTCTGGAGTGGGCAGTATGAGTATATGCAGCGGGTTGCAAAAAGACTGCTAACCGTGGTGCCGATTACGATCTTTATCATCTTCGTGTTGCTCTACTTCAACACCGGTTCGGTAGCCAAGACGCTGATCATTTTCCTGGCTGTGCCGTTCTCGGCTGTCGGCGCGATTTGGTTTCTCTATCTCCTGGGCTATAACACAAGCATTGCCGTATGGGTTGGATTGATTGCGCTCATGGGCGTGGATGCAGAGACAGGTGTGTTCATGTTGCTTTATCTGGATCTCGCCTATTACGAAATGCGCGCTAAAGGCTTGATGAAAACGAAGGAGCAATTACGTGAGGCGATTGTCCACGGAGCAGTTAAGCGACTGCGACCGAAAGTCATGACGGTAGCCGTGATGTTCATGGGTCTAGTTCCCATCATGTGGTCAACCGGCGCTGGCGCGGATGTAATGAAGCGTATCGCCGCACCGATGATCGGCGGCATCTTCACGTCGTTTATCCTGGAACTGGTGGTCTATCCGGCTATTTACTGGATCTGGCGCTGGTATTTTCATGTGAGGAAGGAGGTAAGGTTGAGCACATAGCCTTAGCAGAGGACCTGACCGGATGTTATTCACAGGAAAAGGAGACGACGGGCTTTGAAGCCAGTCGAGCTTCATATGGAGCACACACAAAACATAAAGAGGAGGCTGTTGGAGAGTTATTATAAGTTTAGGGGGAAATCATGCCAGAGCTAAGACAAGATTCTACAACAAAAGAATGGGTCATTATTGCGACAGAAAGGGCAAAGCGCCCCCACGATTTTATAACTAATAAGAAGAAAGAAGCCTTACCTTCTTTTGTGGCTTCCTGTCCATTCTGCCCGGGAAATGAATCCGAGACGCCTCCCGAAGTTCTAGCCTATCATGATTCACGAAAAGCTAATACTTCAGGTTGGCGTGTGAGAGTAACCCCTAATAAATATCCTGCTCTTATAAATCGTGGCACAATTGTGAGAAAGGAGAACGGCAAATTCTTTAGAAAAATGGATGGAGTCGGTGTCCATGAGGTAATAATAGAGAGCCCATACCATAATGGATTGATTCCACTTATGAAGGATAAAGAGGTAGAAGAAATCCTACTAGCTTATAGGGAAAGATATAACGCTTTAAAGAAGGATCCTATGGTCAAATTGATTATAATCTTTAAAAATCACGGTAAGTCAGCTGGGACCTCGCTGGATCATCCCCATTCCCAGTTGGTGGCAACTCCTATAGTTCCTATGCATATAAGAAGAAAATACGAAGTTGCAACAAGCTATTATGATGATACAAGCAGATGCATCTATTGCGATATGGTTAGGGAAGAGCTAAAGTCAGATGAGAGAATAGTGATAGAGACGGATAAATTCGTAGTATTTCATCCCTTTGCTTCTCGCTCACCTTTTGAGACATGGATCGCTCCAAAGAGGCATCTATCCTCCTTTGGAAATGTTCCTACTGAAGATATTGTAGACCTTGCTAGGGTTCTAAAAACTACACTATTTAAAATTTATAATACACTTGGTGATCCTGATTTTAACTATGTAATCCACACGGCGCCTGTAGATGACGAAAATAAAAGTTACTACCTTTGGCATATTCAGATTATTCCTAGGCTATCCACTTTAGCTGGATTTGAGCTTGGCTCTGGAATCTATATAAACACAACTCTTCCCGAAGAAACAGCGGAGTTTATAAGAAATATAAAGACATGATTTATTTCGTCTTTAGATAGGTATTTAATAAGGAGGCAAATTTTAGTCGATGAAAATAATGAACATCAAAAAATGAAAAAGAAATGAGCTTAGTCCTTCAAGGCAAGCCCTATCTACTTCTGCTCCAATGCTTGTAGGGGGAAGTTTGATAAGAATCCTAAAAATATTTTGAAAAAGATGGACACAAGGATTGAACATTTATAAAAAAGGAGGTGATAGAGATGAAAAAATTATTACCGCTTGTAACAGCTTTGATAGCACCCCTTCTGTTTTTATCTTTAGTAGGGGTGGTTCCCTGTAGTGCTTCTGAGGAGGAAGAGAGTAGGAAACTTATGGAGACTGCCACAACCCCCGAGGATCACATCAAGGTTGCAGACTATTATGAACAGCAAGCTTTAAGAATGGAGGAAGAGGCGAAGTTCCACTCCTCCCTGGCTGATTCGTACAAGAGTAGGGGTAAGCCTCTACTTGGGCTTGCTAAACACTGCGCGGATCTTTCCAAAAGGTATAAGGAAGCTGCAGAGGATTATAAGGCTATGGCATTCTTACACAAAAAGATAGCTCAGGATATGCAAAAGCAGTAACAAATAATTCCCAGGCATGGAGGAGTGGTCCTCCTTGTCTGGGAAACTCTATGACAAGCATATAAAATGGGATAAAAGTTATCATGAAAACCCAATCTCATTCTCATTGTAGAATATGTAATCTACAGAATGATTGTAATGCGCTGCCGTTTTTCTGGCCTGTTTTCTGTTTTATAGGATGCGAAACGTTAGAGGCTTTAAGGAAAAATCTTGAGTTCTTAAAAGTAGTAGATAAAACTCTAATAGAAAGGCCTGAACCTGAGTGGGCAACAGAAAATAAGTTGAGAATCGAACTCGATACTTTAAGGCTCAGAGACTTTTCTAGAAAACGAGCCAAACGGGGTATATACACTCTGATCCTCGCTCCATATGCGGGACATACATCTCAAATCGCTGATTACGACACGGGACAGAGCCTAGTAGAAACCTTTCAAAAAAACGGGATAAACAAAGTTGCTGTTACAGATTGGAAGAGTGCTACTCAAGAAACGAAGGATTACAATATAGATAACTATCTCTATGGTGTTGATGTATGTGTTGATGAATTAGGAGGAGTTGTTAACCTAGTAGGACTTTGCCAGGGTGGATGGCTTGGGGCAATGTATACTGCTAGATTCTCCAAAAAGGTAAATACCCTTACCCTTGCTGGCTCCCCTATTGATACGGATGCAGGTAATGGGCAGATAAAAGAATACGCTCATACCTCCCCTATGAGTTTTTATGAGGAACTGGTAACCATGGGCAATGGAGTATTAAAAGGCGAGTTTATGCTCCGGGGGTTTAAGAATATGCATTCTGGAAAACAGTACATAGAAAAATACGTAGAGCTGTATAAAAACGTTGATGATCCAGAGTACGTGAAGAAGTTTGAAAAGTTTGAGAGTTGGTATGAACACACGGTAGACTTGCCGGGTAAGTTCTATCTCCAGGTTGTTAAGGAACTCTTTAAAGAAAACAAGTTGGTAAAGGATGAGTTTATTGGTCTTGGGAAAAAGCTTAACCTCAAAGACATAAAATGTCCTCTTTATTTACTGGCAGGGGAAAGGGATGATATTACGCCAGTTGAACAGGTTTTCAATGCAGAAAAATATGTGGGGACAGATAAAGAGGATATCCAAAAAGACATAGCTGATGGAGGACACATAGGACTCTTCATGGGACATAAACCTCTTGAGGGGAATTGGCCAAGGATAGTGGAGTGGATGAAGAAGCATTCAAAGTGAATTTCCAACTATACTTGTTGGCAGTATCTGGCTTATGTATCTTCTCGGTTACAACATGAGTATAGCAGTCTGGGTAGGAATTATCGCAGTCGCAGGGCTTGCAGCTCAAACAGGAGTAGTTATGATAATTTATCTTGACAATGCTTATGAAAAGCGGATAAAAGAAGGAAGGATGAACACCTGGAACGATTTGGCTGAGGCAATAGATGAGGGTGCTGTGCAGAGGGTAAGACCCAAGATGATGACTGTGATGACAATGATTCTGGGACTCCTTCCACTTCTTTGGAGTCAAGGCGCTGGAGCCGATGTAATTAAGCGAATCGCAGCCCCAATGGTTGGAGGGCTTATCACATCAACCATTCTTACGCTTCTTATAATCCCTGCAATATACGCGATATGGAAGGGCAGGGGTTTGCAACAACATAGGGAGGGAAAAGAGAATGGATAAGAGCAAATCCGGGAAATGAGGGAGGTAATATACAATGAAGCAAACCTTTGAGGAATTTGACAGAATCAAGGAACTTGTCGGGCAGCATAAAGTTTGTTGGGAGGTATTGCCAGAATATCATATAAACCAAAAAGGCGAGAGAGTACAGATCGGTTTTGAATTAGACCTTGTAGGGACACATTATCATCCGGTACAATCACCTACACCGGGTTGCAAGGAATGTGTGAAAGTATATGAAGACCTAAAACAAATTGCGCAGTGGATTATGCCTAAGGAGGAACGCGATAGCGTATACGAAATCAGAGCTTTTGATGTATCTATCCACCAAGCTCCGTTGCGAAAATTTAGAAAAGACATAACACTTGCTATGAAAATTCTTCATCGTGAAGGGTTTGACCGACCCAAAGATGTCTGTGAAGTCGAATGTCTCAAAGATATGGAGAAGAAACTTAAAGATCTAGGAGCACACCAGGGGTATTGGCAGGATATTGTTAGATAGTAGATTCTTAAATCATCGTTTTAGTCAACTTCATATAAAGAGCAAAAATGCAAAACGTTGATTTACCATTTCCTTACTGTATGATACCAATACGGATGGAGTAAAACTTTATAGTCCTAAGGATAGGAAGGAATGCTATCATTGATAGATCAAATATTGATGAAGAATCACGAAGTAAGCTAAATGGAATTATTAACTTAAAGGAGTGTATAGTGATGAAAAAAATATTACAGTTAAGCATAACTTTGATAGCTTCTATTATTCTTTTCTCTGAAATAAAAGAAGTCTTCGGCATGGCTTCTGAGGAGGAGATTATTATACTTATACAGACAGCTACTTCCCCAGAGGATCACCTAAAGATTGCAGATTACTTTGACAAGCAGGCTAAAAAGGACGAGGAAAAGGCACGTTTTTATGCCTCTATGTCTGACTCATACGCAAATAGGGATAAGCCATTACTTGGACTTGCAAAGTATTACTCAGATCAATCAAAGAAGTACATGGAAATGGCTCAAGGATATAAAAACTTGGCAACCGAGCATAGGAAAATGGCTGATCAAGAGATGCAAAGATAATTAACTTCCTATTCTGGCACGGAGGGGTTCCTCCATGATAGGGTAGGGTCAACTATGAATGTGTTAGGGAACTGGAAAGTTCGTTTATTTAACTCGGGGTATGTAAATCATAAATATTTCGTGTATGCTGTTAATTCAGAGTTTATCTTGATACCTTATGATAAGAAAGAGATTGATGAGGCTTTCAAAATAAATTAGGTAAGTATGAATAAAGGAGGGAAGTATGAATATATACGTTGGTAATTTGACGCGAGATGTTACTGATGAGGACTTACGAAAACTTTTTGAAGGATTCGGACAGGTTTCATCAGTAAACATTATTAAGGATAAGTTTAGCGGCGAGTCCCGTGGATTTGGTTTTGTTGAGATGCCTGGAAGAAAGGAAGCCGAGGCTGCTATAAGCGGTCTAAACGGCAAGGATTTAAAGGGACGAAGCCTGAATGTTAGTGAAGCCCGCCCTAGAACCGAAGGTCGTGAAGGTGGACGTGGAGGTGGTAGAGAAGGTAGAGGTGGTGGCGGTGGCGGAGGGAAGAGAGGCGGTGGTCGTCGTGGTTGGTAATTTATGCTTTGACTGTACACCAAGGGTTGGTTGCCCTATACATTGCGTTGGAATTTCTGAGTAACAATATCTTTGATAGGAGAGTAAGTAATGAAAAATATCTTAACTCTTATCATTCTAATACTCATAGGGCTTCTCATCTTTATATATTCAGGAATCTACAATATAGCTGCTACGAAACCACATACCAAACTCGTTCTGTGGATAATGCATACCACGATGGAGAGGTCTGTTAAGACCCACGCAAAAGGAATCAACACGCCTACTTTGGATGAGTCTCTCGTCAAGACGGGATTCGATCATTATAGTGAGATGTGCGAGGGGTGCCATGGCAAGCCTGGTCTTTCTCCGAGTGAAATGAAAACCGGCTTCTACCATGAACCCCCTGACCTATCAAAGGGTATAGATGAATGGAGTCCGGCAGAGCTATTCTGGATTATCAAGAACGGTATCAAAATGAGCGCCATGCCTGCTTTTGGTCCTACTCATAAAGATGAGGAACTATGGGCTATCGTAGCCTTCTTGAGACGTCTTCCTGACCTATCCCCAGATGAGTACAAAGAAATGGAAAAAGCCGCTCAAGGAAAACCCGGTGAACACGGTCAGAGTCATGAACATTAAAACTCCTTTGTGTTATCTAGTAGATGTTGATCAGCTAGGGTTAGTGGTGAACATCTGTAATCTCCCTGTCATTTTCCTGTCAGCCCCATTTGGTATCACCGGATTCATTATAAAAAGGTTTATGCTATAATGTCTCATCTTATAGTTATGTGTAATGAACACTAAGGGGGTTCGCAATGAAAAAAAGGATCATTCTTATTCAACCATACCCTGAAAACTCTACAGGCGTAGGCAGAAGTACTGGATCGTTTCCTCCCTTGGGTCTTCTCATCATAGATGCACTTACGCCCAGGGATACTTGGGATGTTGAGATTATAGATGAATCTAGAAGTAGATTTGATAGTGATATGGATATGTCTAATATTTTCTTGGTTGGAATAAGCCTTTGGACTAACCAAGCTCCTAGAGCCTATAATATTGCCAGTGTTTTTAGAAGAAAAGGCATTCCTGTGATACTTGGTGGTCCACATCCCAGTGTTATGCCTGAAGAAGCTATGCGGTATGGAGACAGCGTATGCGTAGGCGAAGTAGAACCAGTCTGGGCAACAATCCTAGAAGACTTGAAGAGAGATTCCCTTAAACGGATCTACGAGGGTGGGTCCCCACCTCTAGATATTGTTCCAGTAATAAAACATCCAATTATGGACAGTTACCGTTGGGGTATTATACAGACAGCCAGGGGCTGCCCCTATAACTGTAGTTTTTGCTCAGTCACAATAATAAATGGAAGGTCTATGAGGTATCGTCCTATAAAGGATGTGGTAGAAGAGTTTAAAAATATAAAACAAAGGATTGTGATGGTAGCAGATGATAATTTTATAGGTTCTGGCAGGGGAGGAAAGGAACGAACGATTGAGTTATGTAAGGCGCTCTATGAAGTCCGCAAACAGGGGATAAGGAAATATTGGGGAACACAGTGTACTCAAAACCTGGGGCAGGAGGATGAGGTTTTAGAGTGGATGTACAAGGCTGGTTGCAGACTAGTTTTGTTTGGTCTTGAATCTATAAATAGGAAAGTTATTAAGGATATTAATAAGGGAATTAACACTCTTGGGGACTATGCCAAGAATATACAGAATACGCAGAGACACGGAATAACAGTGGTTGGATCATTTATTTTCGGTAACGACAATGATGAAGAAAATGTCTTTGAAGATACTGTAGGTTTTATAAATGAGGTTGGTATAGGCACACAAAACATAAATATCTCATGCCCCTTGCCTGGGACAAAGCTATTTACAGATATGAAGGCTGCAGGCAGGCTGAGGTACACTAATTTTCCCGAGGATTGGGAGAAATATAATATGCGTTATGTGACCCTAAAGCCGAAGAATCTAACTGCGCTTGAACTGTATGAAAAGAGAAGGGAAGTTGCTTATAAATTGACAGGAAGCAATTTATTCCTACTAAAGAGATTTATCAGAACTCTCTGGATTACCAGATCTCCTATTACAGCTTTCTTTGCCTACCTGTGGAGCTACACAAGCAGGGACAGCAAGGCCGAGTATGAGTATCATATAAATCTTTTGAAACGAGAGATGGAGACATCCAGAACTGAGGATATAAATGCTGGTAAGGTGGCCATAGCCATTTAGTAAGACAATCATGGGTTTGATTTCTATCCGACTATAAAGGTTAAATTCAGGAAGCACGAAATAAAGTGGGTTCGTAATTGTAGGGGCAGGTTTCAAACCTGCCCTTATAAAGAGTTATACGGCATTTGCCCTGGAGATTTAGAGATGTTTCAGAAGTTGAAATCAATCGGACTCTCAAAGTTTACCAACTTGTCCTGAGGGATGAGCGAACGCCGAAGCTTGCCAAATGGCTTCTTGGTATCGCTATAGCATATACCTTGAAACCTTTCGACATCATTCCTGATTTTATCCCTGTCATCGGTCATCTCGATGATGTTATAATTGTACCGACTCTTGTATTTCTTGCTTTGAGGTTAATTCCAAAAGAAGTTCTCCTAGAGTGTAGGACACGGGCAAACACCACATAACATAGGGAGTCTGTCGAAAAACCCCTGAGAGCATAAATCTGGACTATCTTTTTCTTCCTCTAAGTATTACCATGACCATATTTTTTGGCACACTTAGAAAGGGATAAGAAAGTGAAACTAAGAGATCTTATGCTCATCCTTTTCACTTTTATATTTTTTCTACATACAGCTTCAGGAGAAGAGACGAAAGCTGAAAGCACTCAAGAAGAGGGTTTTCCAAGATATATATTTAGGGAACTTCCAAGGAATTTGCTTCAGGATTCAAAAGAGATTTTGCAACCATTGAATCTCGCTATTTTGGGATTTGCAATTCAAACTACAGTAGTACTTGACCAAAGCGGTGCAGATCATGAGATACAGAAGGAAGTAAAGAATAGCCTTAAGGGATACGGAAAGATTGGAACCTATGGTGGTGTTTGGTACACAATTGCTGGTATAACGCTCTCAACCTATATTGTTGGCAGATTAAGAGACGACGAAAAAATGATTGATACTGGAAAGGCACTAATCGAGTCTCAAATAATAACTCAAGTTGCAACAAGTGCTCTTAAGTTTGCTGTTAGAAGAAGACGACCGGATGGTAGTGAGCGAACGTCCTTTCCTTCGGGACATGCCTCAGCTTCATTTGCCCTAGCTTCAACTATTGATTCCCTATACGGTCATAAAATCGGGATACCACTCCATGCGTTTGCTGGATTTGTAGCATTTACACGTCTCTCAGATAATAAGCACTTTGCATCAGATGTTCTCTTCGGTGCGGCTCTTGGAACATCAATTGGAATGGCAACTGCTAAAGTTCACAAGAAACAAAATAGAAAGTTTTCTCTCATGCCATACTCAGACGGAGAAAGTGGTGGACTTGTGCTTGCGTTTATATGGTAACTACCTTCGAACTATTGACTTTGAAATACAGGTAGTTATACTTTGTAAAAATTATGAAATACGCGAGCCTTTTCTTGATTCTTATTGTAATTCTCTGCCGTATAGGGTTTGGTGAAGATGACCATCATTCATATAATCTTCCGAACATAACGAATTCCGATACAAACCATCAAGATGAAATTTACGGTACCGACACTATAGCAAATTCCTACAAAAATACCGAATCAACAGAGCATAAAATGTGTATGTGCGAGCACGCACTTCCTAATGCTCCTCTTGGTCATGACATAAATTTAAGAGATATTATTGCATATTCAGTAGCTGTTAATATACCAACTTTAGAAATTAATAGTGTTCCTAGTTTTGCCTTAAATCTTAAAATAAAAGAACGCCACCCACCCGATTTATTCCTAGCAAATTCCTCCTTTTTACTATAATTCCGACCTATAGTTCTACCTCTGCTTAAGTGGTATAGCATCTAAAGCGTATAACTACCTTTAATTTCATTACGACATCTTCTAGCCGAGGTTGGGGTAACGATTAAATCCTTTTTAAAGAATTAAAAATAAACAGGAGGTATAAAGCCATGGGGACAATAGATAAGTGTAAAAAAATACTTTGGGAAATCGGTATTATACATAGTCTGTTGATTTATCTTTTGCCATTTCTATTAAAAGCTGCACAGAATAACGTAAAGGGGTTTTACCTTATGCTAAAGAGGTTAGAGGTTAAATGAGAACATTATTTGCTACACTCGTCATAGTTTTTATAGGATTTTCAACCGATTTTTTTGCCTCTGTCTCAGATGCACAAGAACCGATTCAAAGTTTAACGATTGATCAGGCAGTGGATATAGCCCTGAGGGAGAATCGTGATTTAAGGGCAGCACGAATACAGGTGGAAGAAGCCAGAGGGAGGTTGACGCAGGCTGGAGTTTTTCCTAATCCAGCTCTGGAATCTGATTTTATTTTTGACTCTATTTTTGCCAATGAAGGTGAGCGAGCATTTTCAGCGGGTATTTCTCAACCGCTTCCCTTAAGCGGTCGTATTGGTGCTCAAAAAAGGGTAGCCCGTGTAGACATTAAAAGAACGTTTGCCGACCTTGCTGATCTGGAGCGTGGATTAGTAAGAGACGTCCGTCGTGTTTTTACTGAGCTTTTAGCAATTAATGAACAAATTAAACTACAAGATACTTTGATTAGTCTAAATAACGAGCTAGTTGGAGCAATCAAGGCTGGTATTAAAGAGGGACTCGCTTCAGAAAAAGACCTTAATGCTGTGGCCATAGCTCTACAACAAGCAAGACAGGAAAAGGAAGTTCTCATAGCTCAGAGAAAAAGTAAGATTCTTGAATTAAATAAGCTTTTGGGCAAGCCATCAACCTTTTCCTTTTCACCAGGGGGAAAACTTGAATACGAAGCCGCAAGGGATTTAAACGAGTACAATATTGAAAAAGCACTCTCACAAAGACCTGATTTAAGATTTGCTGAGCTTAATATAGAACTTGCAAGGGCGGATTCAGGTTTGGCTAAAGCTTTGCGCTTTGAGGATATAACAGCAGGGGTTTTCTACGAAAATGATCGTGGGGTTTTTGATATCGCACAAGATGAAATTATTGATGCAGATAATCTTATTGGTTTTAAGTTGACTATTCCTCTACCTTTCTTCGACCGTAAGCAGGGCCTTATTGCTGAGACTCGTGCCCGTGAAGGAAGAGCAAAAGAAAGCGTCGAGGCCTTAAAGCTAGAGATCGGTCAGGAGGTAAATGACGCACTAAACCGAGTTACTACACTATCGGCTCTTTTAGAGACTTACCAGTCGGGAATTTTGAAAACGGCGGAGGACAATGTAAAGCTGGTTGAAGGTGGCTACAAACAGGGGTTGGTTGGAATTGCTGAGGTTATACAGTCCCGCCAGCAGTTTGCCACTCTGAAATCATCTTATATTAATACGGTTCGTGATTATCAGCTTGCGCTAAATGATCTTCAAATAGCTACTGGAACTTACCCAAGTACGATTTCTTTTAATAAAACGGAAGAGGATGAAAACAAATGAAAATTGAAAGAAAGAAGGTTCTTCTCTCACTCTTTGCTATTATCTTCGTTTTGATTCTCACCATAACAGTTTCTCAATTTCTTTACGGCTGCAGTGAAGAACATCGTAGTGAAAAAGATGAGGAAAAGAAGTTGCCCATTTCTTCCTCTATTAATAGTCAAGCTAGTGTAGAGCTTTCAGAGATTGCTCAAAAAAGCATAGGTCTTAAAGTAGTTGAAGCTGATATAAGACAGGTTGAGGAAGTGCTACTAATTAACGGCATAGTAAAGCCTGAGCCTAATAGGGTTGCCGAGGTAAGTACAAGAGCAGAAGGACGTATTGAGGAACTTTATGTAAACCTCGGAGACCGAGTTAAAAAAGGGCAAAGGCTTGCTTCTATTCTACCTCGTCAAATTGGTAACCCACCGCCTCTTGTATCAATTACGGCCCCACTCTCAGGCATTGTTGTAGAAAGAAATGTTGTACTTCATAGCACGGTAGAGCCTAATAAGACTCTTTTTCGGATTGCGGATTTATCGAAGGTAATTGTAGAGGGTGATGTATTTGAAAGCGACGTTTCTAAAGTAAAACTCGGTCAGGATACACGTATAAAGCTGGACGCTTATCCCGACAAGGTTTTTACTGGAAAAGTAACATTTGTTGCAAGCCAGCTTGATCCCATGAAGCGTACTCTGCACCTCTGGGTTTCGATAGATAACAAGGAAGGGTTACTTAAGCCTGAGCTTTTTGCCAGGGTTGCTCTTGTAGTTAAGCACAGTAAAGAGGTCTTAACTGTACCTGTGGAGGCAATCATTGATGATGGCGCAGAGAAATTCGTATTCGTAAAAAACGGAAACAAGTTCGTCCGTCAGGATGTTGCTACCGGAGTGAGTGATGACCGCTACGTTGAAATTACCGACGGTCTTTACCCCGGAGACCAGGTAGTTACAGATGGCAATCGGCAAATTTATACAAAGTGGTTATTCAGTGGTGGATTAGAGGAGAGAGAATAATAGATGTTTAACGCCATAATCAGGTGGTCACTAAATAACAAACTTTTGATCGTAGTAGCTACTATTATTTTCTTTGGCGCTTCTATATATCTTGTAACACAGATGCCTGTGGACGTTTTTCCTGAGTTTGCGCCGCCGCAGGTCGTAGTTCAAACTGAGGCGCCAGGACTCTCACCCGAGGACGTAGAGGCACTAATCACTTTTCCAATCGAGAGTGCGGTAAACGGTACACCCGGCATTGATACGGTTCGCTCATCATCTTCTGTGGGTCTCTCAACTATAATTATTGTCTTTAAATGGGGCACCAATATCTATACCGCCCGTCAGCTTGTAAATGAGCGTATACAGTCGGTGCAGGATCGGTTTCCTCCCGGAACAAAACCGCCTGCAATGCTTCCCGTTACCTCTGCTGTAGGCTGGCTGGTCAAATACAGCTTAACAAGCGACACGCTTTCACCGATGGAGCTCCGTACAATCTCAGACTGGCAAATCCGCCCTAGGATTCTTGCAATTGGAGGAGTAGCTTCCGTGGTCTCTATTGGAGGGGAAGTTAAGCAGTATCAAGTCCTTATTGACCCATTAAAGCTACGTGCATTTGATGTGAGTCTGGCTCAGGTAAAAGAGGCCGTAGAAAAATCAAACATAAATGTCCCGGGGGGTTTTCTATATCGAGGTGGTGCAGAGTTTGCCATCACAGGGGTTGGACGAATTACCACTCTGGATGACTTAAGAAGAACTGTGGTATCCGTTCATGACGGAACCCCTATTACCCTCAGCCAGTTGGTTGAAGTTAAGCTTGGTCCTGAGATAAAGCGTGGAGACGGTGCTTTTATGAATGAATCCGCCGTTATTGGCACGATTTCAAAGGCTTATGGTGCCGATACCCTAACTACAACGTATAAGGTTGAAAAAGCCCTTGAGGAAATTAAGTCGAAGCTTCCCACGGGCGTCCAGATGGACTATCACGTTTTCAGGCAAGCAGAGTTCATTGAATCCGCCATCAAAAATCTGAAAGATGCTCTCTGGCAGGGTGGGGTCATAGTAATGGTGATTCTCTTTCTATTCCTTTATAACTTCCGTGCCTCTTTTATCAGCCTTCTTGCTATGCCATTATCGCTTCTTGGGGGATTAATGGTTTTAAAAGCCTTTGGTATCGGGATTAACGCGCTAACGCTGGGAGGACTTGCTATTGCCATAGGTATTGTGGTTGATGATGCGATCATAGATGTGGAAAACGTCTTTAGGAGACTGCGCCTTAACCGTGCCTTACGCCATCCTGAACCTGTGCTTAGCGTTGTCTTTAAAGGTTCAACTGAGATCCGAAACTCTATAGTCTACGCTACATTTATTATCATCATTGCTTTTTTCCCTGTGTTTTTGCTCTCTGGTCTTGAAGGAAGAATTTTTACCCCGCTTGGGATTGCATTCATAGCAAGTGTTCTTTGCTCATTACTTGTGGCTGTAACGACAACCCCTGTGCTTTGTTATTTGCTTCTTACACGTAAATATGAGAGGGAACATGAAAGGGAATTGGCTAAAGCAGGCGTGCCCTTACTAAAGCCGGCATCTGACTTTGGTAATCCGGGTAATTCCGGTTCAGATAATAGTGAAGACTCTAGTCACAAGGTAGAGAAAGAAAGTGCATTGGTGCGCTTTCTAAAAAGAATTTATGAACGCATCCTCCATCAGTCACTAAAGCGCTTTTATACAGTGATGGGTATTTCTCTCGTTCTGCTTATCGGTGCAATTGCTATGCTGCCATTCTTTGGTCGCTCATTCCTGCCGGAATTTCGTGAGGGCAACTTCATTATAGCTCTTAACACTCTGCCCGGAACGTCACTACAGGAATCAATGCGGCTTGGGTCAATAATCAGAGAAAATCTCAGTGATAAATCGAAATATCCAGAAATTGTCTCAGTAGCGCAGAGGGCGGGACGCTCTGAACTAGATGAAGATGCTCAGCCGCCCAATTTCAGCGAGTTTGACCTGACAATCGAGTATGGCAAGAGACCGGCTGATGATCTACTAGGTTCGATCCGCTCCGAACTAAAAGAAATCCCTGGGGTTGCAGTAAACATCGGCCAATTTATCTCACACAGGATGGATGAAATGCTTTCAGGCATCCGTGCACAGGTGGCTATTAAGATTTACGGTCCAGAGTTGGTGAAATTACGAACTCTTGGCAAACAGGTTAGAGACATTGTGGAGACAGTAAAAGGAGTTGAGGATTTACAATTAGAGCAGCAGATTGATGTTCCACAGGTTGTCGTTAAATATGACCGTGAGAAAGCCGCCCGATACGGACTTAATGTTGGGGATTTAGCAGAGATCACTGAAACCTCATTAAACGGCACGGCTGTTTCCCAGGTATTAGAGGGACAAAAAACGTTCGACCTATTTATTCGACTTAATGAAGAATCAAGAAATAACATTGAGGCTACCAAGAACATCCTCATTGATACTCCAATAGGGGCAAAGATTCCTCTTCGTGAGGTTGCCGATATACATATCGAAAATCGTCCCTATACGATAAACCGTGAACAAGTTCAACGTCGTATAGTGGTTCAATTTAACGTTGCCAGTCGTGACCTGAATAGCGTCATTACCGAGGCTAAACAAAAAATTGAATCTCAGGTAAAACTACCTTCTTCGGATTACTTTATTGAATACGGCGGTCAGTTTGAAAGCCAGCAGCGGGCGACAAAGGTTCTTACAATCTTCGGGATTGTTGCGATACTCGGAATTTTTATGATGCTCTATCAAGCTTTCGGAAACGCACGTGAAGCCGCAATGGTAATGGTTAATCTTCCTCTTGCCCTTATCGGTAGTGTTTATGCTGTTTTTCTTACAGGAGGGGAACTAAGTGTGCCTTCACTAATTGGTTTTATAGCTCTATTCGGAATTGCAACACGAAACGGAGTTATTCTCATAACGCATTACAGCCAATTGCGGGAGGGAAAAGGGCTGTCTCTACGTGATACTGTTATCCAGGGCTCATTAGACCGACTGAATCCAATTCTAATGACAGCCTCTGTTGCCGCGCTCGGTCTTATCCCGCTGCTTATTGGAGAGCCGACCGGTAAAGAAATTGAGAGACCACTGGCAATCGTGCTTCTTGGAGGTCTCTTTACCTCAACCTTTTTGAATCTGGTTGTTATCCCAATATTATACAACAGGATTGAAGCTAGGCGTGAAAAAAAACAAATGGCGGAGGCAGAGACATAAGCAAAGAGAAAAGCGAATAATAAAAAATATTAAAAAGATTTAAGGAGGTGTAAAATGAGATTAAACAGTAAATCTATTTCAAGATGGGTAATTATACTAAGTCTTATGCTAGTGATTGGGATATTACCTAAATTTACAGAAACCATTTGGGCACATGGTCCCGAACTGGGTAAAGGTGATAGTAGCGGCGGTCAAAAAAAAGAGGAAAAAGGTCCACACGGAGGACAAGTAATTGTATTTGAAGACAATCATCTAGAGTTTACAGCCAACCATGATAGTGGAGAAATCGTTCTTTTCTTGCTGGATAAAGACCTAAAAGCGGTTCCAGTGCCAGAGAGCTATTCGGGCGTTGTCTATCTAAATATGGCTGACGGTTCTAAGAAAACCATCACATTAAAGCGCGGAATTGAGGGTCCGGTTTCACATCTTGAGGCTGAGACAGGAATTAAAGAAATTGGTTCCTTTAACGCAGTTGTCAGCTTAAAAATCGGAGAAAAGCGTGAAAACTTTCGGTTTAATTGGGCACCTGCTGCGCATGCACATGGTGAGAAAAAATAGACTAGCTATAAAATAGAGAAAGGTTTAGGAGAAACTAAAAGCGTAAAGCAGGATTTTGAATTTAAGTAAATGGAGGTGAGGTAATAATGAAGAAAGCTTTCTTTTTAATGACTTTATTGGGTGTATCTGCTCTACTTGTACAGATCTCCAATTCAAGTCAAACTGACTCAAACACCATCCAGATTATAATTGGTGATTTTTACTTTAAACCAAAAACCATTCAACTCCGTGCAGGTCAGCAGGTAAAGATTGAACTTATTAATGAAGGAAAACTTGAACATGAATTCATGGTAGGCCGTGGATTAAAGACAGAGGAAGGCAAAGATGAAACACATAAAGGAATGCACGAAGCTAATGAAGAAAAGCAGGAAACATCAAAAGGAGAACACGAACACCAAGGGGAAACGCACGCCCACAGTGGGATGTCCAAGGGTTTTGAGAAAGATTTTTTTGAAGGGGTTGAGGTAGCAGTCCAAACTGAGAAGGGAAGTGATTTCATGAAAGTCCCCAGCCACGGCAATATGGTAACATTGAAGCCTGAAGGAGAAGCTGCGCTCACCTTCAAAATACCGACTGATCGGAAGGGTGAGTGGCAGATGGCCTGTTTTGTACCCGGTCACTACGAGGCTAAGATGAAGGGAAAGATTATTATTAAGTAAAGATAAGTAGCTAGAAGAAGAGTTCAACACGATGAGAGAAAAAATTACAGAGAGGAGGTAACAGAGATGAGAATATTAGCAAGTTCACTGGTTATTTTGATATGTATTGCTAACCTTTCTTTTGCTCAAGGCATGATGCAGCAAAGCGGAGGGCAGATGGGAATGAAGGGTGAAGGCATGATGGGCATGCAGGGTGGAATGATGGCGCATATGATGGGTGGAATGCATCCCATGATGTATAGCATGATGGTTCATCATGTTCTTATGAAAGCCAATACTCTTGATCTTACGGATACCCAGAAGAAAGAGTTAGCAAGTATTCAGGAGAAGTACCTTTACCCGATGATTCGTAAAGAAGCAGACTTTAAAATCTCTCACATGAAGATTATGGATATGTTACAAAACCCAAACTTTGATGCTGCTAAGGTAAAGGCAGGAATTAAGGCATCGAATGAAATTAATCTTGAGATGGCAAACATGTTAATTGATGCACTTACAGCAATAAGAAAGGCTATCGGTGTAGAGAACTTTAAGAAGGCGGCGGAGATGATGTCTATGATGGGCGGCGGGATGAGGAAGGAGGGAACTATAGTAGAAGAAGAACACAAACATTAAGCTTTTATAATAAGGAGGTGATAAGTATGAAAAGGATATTACCGCTTGTAACAGCTTTGATAGCACCCCTTCTGTTTCTATCTTTAGTAGGGGTGGTCGCCGGTAGTGCTTCTGAGGAGGAAGAGAGTAGGATACTTATAGAGACTGCCACAACCCCCGAGGATCACATCAAGATTGCAGAGTACTATGAAAAGCAAGCTGCGAATATGGAGGATGAGGCGAAGTTCCACTCCTCCCTGGCTGATTCGTACAAGAGTAGGGGTAAGCCTCTACTTGGGCTTGCTAAACACTGCGCGGATCTTTCCAAAAGGTATAAGGAAGCTGCAGAGGATTATAAGGCTATGGCATTCTTACACAAAAAGATAGCTCAGGATATGCAAAAGCAGTAACAAATGAGTTTTCCCAGGTACGGAGGAAACCCTCCTGCCTGGGAAACTCTACGACACTTATTAAAGGGGTATGATGAAAATTGATGGTTATTTGTTGGTTGTAGTATTTTTGTGTTTAGCTACTCATGGATGTACTCATCTGCAAAAGAATGAAGATATTGTATTTCAAGCATCAACAATTAGCGCTTTGCTTGAAGGGGTTTATGATGGGAACGTAACATATAAAGATTTAAAGAAGCGTGGTGACTTTGGAATAGGCACTTTCAACAGTCTTGACGGTGAAATGATCGGATTAGAGGGTAAGTTCTATCAAATAAAAGATGATGGAATGGCCTATTCTGTTCCTGACACGATGAAAACACCATTTGCGGTGGTGACTTTCTTCAAGCCCAATGAGGCACTATTTTTAGATAATACTATGGATTGTAATCAGTTGGAAAAGCATTTAGATACTATTTTGCCAACGAAAAACATTATCTATGCCTTTAAGATAGAAGGAGATTTCAAGTACATAAAAACTAGGAGCGTTCCGAAGCAAAGCAAGCCATATCCGCCTCTAATCGAAGTCGTAAAAGACCAACCAACATTCGAGTTTAGTAATGTGAAAGGCACAATTGCAGGATTTTGGTTTCCTGACTATATGGAAGGAATAAACGTTCCAGGCTATCATTTCCATTTGATTACCAAAGATAAAAAAGCAGGGGGACACCTACTCGAATGCGAACTTCAGAACGTGAGGATTGAGATTGATTATATATCTGAATTGTTTATGGCGTTGCCAGAGAATAGTGAGTTTTATAACGCGGATTTAACAAAAAAGAAAACAGGAGAACTCGAGAAGGTAGAAAAATAATTTGGATTTAAAACTCCTTTATAATTTCAGTGGAGATTTTATTATAAAAGTCCTAGAGGCAGTATTAATCTCTAAACACCTTAATTCCAGTTGTTAAATTTATATTTCTAAAAAGATGCCTTTTAATCTTACGCGTCGTGGTTTTAGGAAACTCTTCGAATTTTACCGCGAAATGCCTAATCCTTTTATAAGGCTCTAGGGTTTCATTAACATGTTTGACCTCTAACCTTATAAGCTCCCATACATTCTCATCGTCAACATCTTTACCCAGTCTATTTAATCTACCTCTAACCTCATCAATGGTGGGATAGATTATAGCCTGAATATTCTGGTCATCCGGGCTAAATACAAGGACTTCTTCTATATATGTGGATTTGGTTAATTTTTCCTCTATCTCTTCAGGGAATATATTCTTGCCACCTTTGTTAACAATTACGAATTTCTTTCTTCCGGTTATGTATAAATAACCCTCTTCATCAAAGAATCCTACGTCCCCTGTCATTAGCCATCCATCAGGTGTTAGAGCTTCTTCTGTAGCATTTTCATTCTTATAATATCCCTTCATGATATTAGGACCCTTGACGACTATTTCGCCATTTCCTTCGCTGTCTATGTCCCTTATTTCAACTTCATCACTCGGTATTACCATACCTATGCTTTCGTTCTTAGGTTTTGATAGAGGATTTACAGTAATTAGTGGAGATGCCTCAGTGAGACCATACCCCTGTATTATTGGGAATCCTAGTCCTTCTAATCCACTCGAAACCCACTCGGGCAGAGCCGCTCCACCCGATACTATAAACCTTATTCTATCAAGTCCCAATCGTTCTTTGATCCGATTACCTATCAGTTTCCTTGGTAGAACCTTAATTAGAAGCCCTTTAAGCCCCTTCTGATTCGACAACTCTCTAGTTATTCTTAAAAAGAGCTTTTCCAAAATGAGTGGAACATTGAGCCATACCGTCGGACGAGCGTTTTTCAAATCCTCTATCATCTCATTTGGCTTTAGGCTTCTAGCATAGAATACGCTCATACCGTTGTAGAATAGGGTTAACATTCCTGCAGTACATTCGTATGCGTGATGAATCGGAAGAATTGAGAATGCTCTATCGTCAGGCTTGCAGTCTATGACCTTATAAATATCATCTACATTGGACATAACGTTCCCATGGGTTAGCATTACACCCTTTGGGGTGCCAGTGGTCCCAGAGGTAAATAGAATTTCCAAAAGGTCGTGGAAAGAAACATTTTCCCTTTCAACTCCAGTGTAGTATTTACTATAAATTTCATCAAAATTATCCATCACTATTATATGTTTTAGTTCATGCAATTCATCCTTTAAAGACCGAATATCGGTAAGATATGAAGTAGATACAATTGCAGCTTTAGATGATGAAAATCCAAGAATAAATTTGTGTGCATCAAGTGATGCTCTGGCGTCAAGTGGTATAGCTGTTGCACCAATCCAAGCGATCGAGAAGTAGGATATAGCCCACTCTGGTCTATTCTCACCAAGGATTGCTATATGATCTCCCCTTTCAAGCCCGAGTTCTTTTAGATATCTACCTACGCGTTTCACATACTGAAGAACCTGACCGTAGTCGAGTTTGTAGATATTGTTGTTTCTTGGCATAAGATAGGCGAGGTTATCACTGTGCCTCTCTGCACACATCTCTATCATCTCTGGAAGGGTTCTAACACCGAATCCTGGTCTTACTTGTGGAGCTTTTTGTACAGGTTTATTTAACTTTTTCATAACTTGATGTGATATAATAACATTTTTAAAAAGGATTTAGTTAAAGAAAATTATTGGGTCAAAATTGATTTAGTCTTATTGGTAGAAGAGGTTTTTAATGCATAAAATGACAATCTACCCGTTTCTATTTCTACTTTTATTTTTCCAGTCTTCTTTAGTGTGCGGCATTGAAAAACAGGGCTGTGGAAGTTGGACTTCTAAATCACCCATGCCTACACCGCGCACAGAAGTGGCCGCCGCTTTACTTGATGGAAAAATCTACGTCATCGGAGGATTTGATTCCCAGGGTGAAACAAATTTAGTGGAAGCATACGATATCTCTAAAGACTTCTGGGGGAAAATAGCTCCATTACCTATGCCTCTTCATCATACGGGAGCTGCTTCAGTAGGTGGAAAGGTTTACGTTATAGGTGGAGGTCCGAGACCAGGGCTGTCATTTAGTAATGTAAATGAGGTTTTTACACCACAATAAACTGTGGTTTTGAATTTTACATAGAGAGAAATGTTTTTTAAGCTTGCTTTTTGTTTATAATTTCTATTCAATACCTCATCTTAATATGTTAGGATTTGTTCTAGGATTAATAAAAAACATTAATGGAGGGTTTAGAAAATGGCAGATGAAAAACGTTGGTTTGAGAAAAGGGCTCCTGAGATGTCAAAGGGTTGGTGGGATTTTTACAACGCAGTTGAGGGAGAAACTGCTTTAGATAAAAAGACAAAAGCCTTAATTGCAGTTTCCGTTGCTGTTCATGGTCGCTGTCCGCACTGCTCGGAATCACGCATAAAGAAGGCACTTGCTTTAGGGATAAGTAAAGAAGAGGTTGCAGAGGCTGTAATGATGACTGCTCTACTTTCTGCTGGCACCGACATTTTCTGGATAAGGGATACTTATGAAAAGTATCTGGGATAATTGAAGTCATCATAATTTCCTTACTATTCATCCGACTTTATTTGGCTATAAATATCATTTTATTTTATCTGTAGATAGATTGTGCTGAGAACTTAATGTAATTCGTTTAGCCTAGAAGGATGAACGAGGCTGATGATTTATGCTCAAATGGAGAATGCTTCATAGGTATTTTCCTTAGGTCATCTGAATGAACTGCTGGATAAGCGCAACTAAGGTTTCTGGTGCATCTTCCTGGCAGAAGTGACCTACGTTCTCTAATTCGACTATTGGCCCGTTAGGGAAAAGAGTTTTGAAGTCGGTGATAGCCCTTTCTGGAGGGATCGCTCGATCGCGCATGCCTTCGGCAAGCATGGCTGGTTTCCTCCGTAATTCTTCGACACCACTTGCTCCCTCCTTGACATAATTGGCTACCCGTTGTAAGGCCACGTCGAGTGGGAATTCGATGGCGCCCTTACATTCCTCTTTATTTTCGAAAGGCGCAGAGTAGGCGCGGAGCCATGTTTCATTGACAACTGCTGAATTTTCAAAACCTAAGATTTTCATTACGCTGAGGACTGTACTTCCCAGATTACCCATCACCTCGTAATAAGAACCGTCCTTGAGACTTTCAATAACCCATGTAAACCAGGGTGAGGTGTGTCCGGGTGGTAACTTAGGCGCATTCTTCACAAAGGGACTATAACCAAGAAGCGTATTCATTAAGCAAAAGCGTTTGACGCGTTCAGGGTGGCGAACTGTGTATGCGCTACTTATTGGTCCACCCCAGTCTTGGACTACAAACGTAATATCCCACAGATCCAACTCTTCTATAAGCGCCGCCAAGTTTTCTACGTGGGTACGAAGGGTATATTCTTTATTTTGTGGTGTTTCGCTTTTTCCAAAACCCATGTGATCCGGCACGATCACTCGATGTGTCTTTGAGAGCAGGGGGATAAATTTGCGATATAAATATCCCCATGTTGGCTCACCGTGAAGACAAATAATAGGTTCTCCTTTTCCTTCATCAACGTAGTGCATACGAAAGCCTGTAGTCTCACTAAAATGGGGCTCAAAAGGAAACGTTCCGTTAAAAGTTTCATCGGCGGGTATCATATTGGTAATCCTTAGTTGATTTTAATAAGTACTTAAGCAATAACCTTATATTCACAAAATTTTGCTGTTAACCATTATCTCACTAAGGATAATCTCTTGTCAAGAAAAAATTTCTATCTGCTTTCCATATTCGTAAGAATCAGGAATTATTAGAGGTAATTTGTAGGTAGATTTAAATAGTTTACTAAGATTAAAAAAACAGCACTGGAGTTCCATTTATGAATCAACTTGCATTTCAGGATTATATGGAGAGAAACAAATGCTGGGGTTGTGGGAGTAGTAATGAATTGGGTTTGCACATAAAGAGTTATTGGTCAGGTGATGAATCGGTCTGCACTTGGATGCCGCATAAACATCATATGGCTGGTCCAACACACATTCTAAATGGTGGAATTATTGCTACCCTTATAGATTGCCATTCGGTTTGCACCGCTATTGCCGCCGCATATAAGGAAGAGGGTAGGGAGCTAAATACAGAGCCATTTATCTGGTATGTTACAGCATCTCTAAAGATAGACTATGTCAAACCTACGCCGATAAGCGAGCCTGTTACCCTTAGGGCACGCGTTAAGGAAATGAAGGGAAGAAAATTGGTTGTGATATGTTCACTCTATTCTAAAGGTGAAGAGTGTGCTCGCGGCGAGGTTCTTGCAGTACGTGTGTCTCCCGATTGGTATGAAGGATGATGATTGTAGTAATTGATGAAATGGGGAAGGTTTATATATATAATTTTTCGTAATCCAAATAAAAAACAGTACAAGCAGACACATCAAAATTTTCATTGGAGTTAACATGAAGTGGATTATGATGTTCTTTTTTCTGTGTACAGCTTCAACTCTGAAAGCCGAGATTCCACAGCCGAGTCCGGTAAAGGTGGAGTTACTAACCGATGTAGCTAATGTGAAGCCAGGTGGTGCTTTTATCTTAGGTGTGCTGTTTAGAATAAAACCAGGTTGGCATATTTACTGGAAAAATCCCGGTGATTCGGGTCTACCAACCTCGGTTAAGTTCGGTCTGACTGACGAGTTCAGCGTTGGCCAACTTCGATGGCCAGTCCCAGCTAGATTCTATCGGTCAGGAGACATCATAGACTACGGCTACGCCGAATCCGTATTGCTTTCGGCTAAAGTCAAAGCGCCAGCGGAACTATCATCCGGCTCAACAGTTCCGATTCGCGCCAATATCTCATGGCTTAGCTGTGAGAAAATCTGCATACCTGGACATGCGAATCTTGAACTCAAACTACCTGTTTCTGAGATGGCTGCTCCGGTAAACAGTGAACTGTTTGCGCAATGGGAAGAACACCTACCGAGCGATTCGGAACTAGCTAGGAATCCGTTTGCTGCAAAAATCACAGGGAGGGTCAACGCGCAAGGAACTCCATCAACCTTTACGGTTTTGCTTGATTGGAAGTTTCCTCCTGTGAATGTCGAATGGTTTCCGGAGGTCGACGGAGCCTTCGATATAGTTAACTTGTTATATAAAACAGAGGGCAAACAAACCCACATAACTTTTACGGCCATGATCTTTCCAGGTCAAGGTTTATCGTCCAATTTTCTCGAAACATTAGTTGCCTACACCGATGCTAAAGGAGAACGTAAGGGAGTTAAGCTCCCTATACAATTACGAGGAGCGATCAATCCGAAAAATAAATAGGCTATCAGTTTGGAAAGTAAAATATGACGTTAAGCGTTGTTTAGCAAGTTATCTTATGAAGAAAAAATCCTTTAAATAAATTACCTACGTAAGGAGGTTATTATGAAATCTATTATTTTGGGTACGGTAATCATGTTTTTAATGTTAGGAGTCTTAGTACAGCTAAGTGCACTAGCCGAGAAAAAAAAGGTCACCGCGATGGTTAGCTCGCCGGCCCCGGCTTTTACGCTAGAAGACCAAAACGGCAAGAATGTTAGTCTTTCTGGTTTAAATGTGAAAATAGTTGTGCTTGAATGGTTGAATCCCGACTGCCCTTTTGTAAAGCGCCACTACAAAGCTGGAACTATGACTACCCTCGCAGAAAAATATAAAGATAAAGATGTCGTCTGGATTGCGATTAACAGCACACATTACATGAATAAAGAAGATGACAAGAAATGGATCGAGGGATACAAGCTTTTTTACTCCATTCTTGATGATAGCTCTGGCAAAGTAGGGAAGCTATATGGTGCCAAAACTACACCACATATGTTTATTATAGACAAATCCGGTACGTTGGTTTACCAGGGTGCAATTGATGACGATCCAAAGGGTGTTAAAAATGGAAATGCATTGAATTATGTTGATAAGGCGCTGGGTGAGATCATCGCTGGTAAACCAGTAAGCATGTCACAAACAAAACCATACGGGTGTTCGGTGAAATACGCGGATTAATTGCCAATTCGATGATGAAACTAACTCTATATAATACCAATTCGATTTTTTAATTGTGCATAATAAAAACTGTCATTGCGAGGAATCCTTCGACGGAGTTTACCCTGAGCAAAGCCGAAGGGCTCAGGACTTCGTCGTGAGCTCAGTCGAACGATAAACTCCGTGACGAAGCAATCTGACACAGAGTGTCATTCCGAATCGTGTCCTGAGCCTAGTCGAAGGAGCGGTGAGGAATCTCAAACAGATTGCTTCGCTTGGATCTGGGGTAGCGATCAAGAGGGAGGGTAGTTAGGGAACCGAAACGCTCGCTATGACTGCTCCTTTTTGAATGCACTAATAATTGATGGAAGAGGAGAAGCTAAATGGATAATTATATTCAGAGAATAGGACTTTTGTTTTTAAGGATATTTGTAGGTGGGACTATGCTCTTGGCGCATGGGGTGCCAAAGCTATTAGATCCAAAGCCATTTATAGAAGCTTTAAGTTCTAATGGGTTTCCACTGCCCAACATTATGGCTTACTTGTCAATTTCAGCAGAGGCGATTTTTCCTGTATTTATTATCTTAGGTGTATTCATAAGGGTTTCCGCGCTCATAGCCGCTATAAATATGTTCGTAGCTTTGTTTGTTTTTCACTTAAACATAAAAGGTGATCCGTTTGCAAATTTTGAAAAGGCTTTTCTGTACATGATAGTATTCATTTTTATCGCGATTGCAGGAGGCGGGGGTTGGACATTGAAACGATTGTTTGATAAAAAGTAAGAGTTATAGCAAGGTTTTGATTCAGTTTTCTTAATCAATGCTCAGAAACCTTAGCCGGGATGAAATCCCATCATTAGGTTATTTTTACCTTAACAACTATCCTCGGAGATGATCTTTTTCCGGTTGTTGTTTTGAAAAGAGATAAGAAGATGTTTATATTCTTGCTAGAGAGGTAATCATGGCACGGATTGTTAAGCGGGAAGGTGCTTTGGTTGTAGCCCTACGGACGGAGGGGGCTGTGATTATTCCTAAGGTCCTTCGGGAAAAGCTCGGTCTTCGGGCTGGCGATCTTTTGGAAGTAGAGGTACGCGGAGGGGATTTAGTTCTTCATCCTATTCCGATCAGGCGACTGACGCTCCAGGGGGTTAAGGCGGCTTCTTTAGATAAGCTCACCGGATTAGTCCGTCTGGGCGGTGATGCGGTAAAGGATAAAAAACGGCTCTATCGACCTTAGGTTCCTTGTAGGTGTGAGCTCCTTAATCACAAACTGCGTGGTGGGATGTTCATCACACTGCTTGCAAGCTGAACGCATTGCTGTGTATAGTAATTGCGGGAGGTGTAAATATGGCTGTACGAACATTTACTGCAGTTATCCATAAAGAAGAAGACTTATACGTTGCAGAGTGCCCCAAGTGGGTACGGTTAGTCAGGGATGCACAATTGAAGAAGCTATCACGAATTTAAAGGAAGCCACTGAACTTTATCTCGAAGAATTTCCGAGATGATCATATGAAACTACTCAGCTATAGAATCTTACTAAGAAAAGAACCTGAGGGAGGTTATACAGTAATAGTGCCTTCTCTTCCTGGGTGTATTACATACGGAGATACTATAGAACAAGCTATAAAGATGGCAAAAGAGGCTATTGAGTTATACATAGAGAGCTTAAAAGAGCATGGAGAAGAGATACCAAAAGAGGAAGGAACTTTTGAATACACCTTAACGATGGAAGCTCATTCCTAAACTACCTTTTATTTTTCTCCATTGAGCTTGTGACAATTGGAAATTGCTGAGATTAATTCCTAATTAGGGTAAAATTATGATATGAATAAAAAAGAATTGATTTTAAATGAAATTGAAAAGGTTCCAGAGCCCTTGCTTGAAGAAATATTAGACTTCGTCCGCTTTTTGAAAACAAAGGCTGCAGTGGAAAGAATG